>CAMOJK010000003.1 GCA_946616835.1 uncultured Lachnospiraceae bacterium | reverse complement strand
TTGCGGGGGATTCCGAAAATGATATGGTTGACAGGGCGAAGAACAGCCTGGCAAGCGAGCAGGAGTACCTTCAAAACGGAATCCTGCCCAATATAGATCCATACGCAGAGGGATATGCGTCTGCAAATGTTTTCGTGGAGGTGGAGGATACAAGTTTCTCTCTTTCTATTGGAGCAGATAATACTGTATCTTATACCAATACTATAGATACTCAGATCATGCAGGAATACGGACGGTTTGTAAATGGTTCTATTGCTTTTGACAGCCTGGCAGAAGAGATGGGAACCAAGACTTCTTATCTTGCACAGACTGTAAGTTTTTCATCTAATGATACGAATGGCTACTTTACGGTCAGTGTGCGACACATTGATGAGGAGTCGGCGGAAAGGGTATTGGATTATGTTCTGGCGCAGCTGCAAAATCAGCACCAGGTATTAAGGGGAAATCTCCCGTCACATTCCCTAAGTATTTCGGACAAGGTTGTGGTTACAAGGGTAGACTCTTCACTTTTTCCTGATGATGATTCTTCTAAGAAAGAGATTACGGATGCCAGCTTTAAGAACTCATACACATTGGCATCGGAAGAAAGAATTGAAAAACTCAAGACCTATATTGCAGACAGGCAGAGGATAATAAATAAGAAGATGGTTCTTATGGGAGGTGGTGTCGGACTGTTTTCGGTGCTGATGATACTCTCACTTAATGCAATTATTCCCGGAGTGTTGCTTTCTGAAAAGGGTGCCGAGTCATTTCTTGGGACTATGACAATGATTGCCTTTCCACATAGCAGAAATATGAAGAAGCGCAGATGGTATGACCATATTGCAGACAATCTTCTTGGGGTATCCTATGGTGTCTCCGATAATCATATATACCAGGCACTGGCTGAAATACTGTATACCCACTTTATGAAGCTTGATCATGCCCGTCCCGGAGAGAGCATCGGTGAAAAGAAGATGAGGGAAATTTACTCTGAAACCGGAAGTATGAGTGATGTTCGTGATGCTGTTAAGGAAATGAAACTGAAAAAAAGTCATTTTCTGATAATGGGTGACTGTCTACCGGAGGGGGAGGTAAAGCGTCTGGCAAGGTACCTGAATAAGGATGACCTTCCGGGTATGGAGTTTGACTTTATGGAAAAGTTCCGTGAGGGATATGAGACCATTGATAAGATTCACGATGCGGACTATGTGATATTATGTGTCAAAATCGGCAAAAGTAGCCAATTGACACTGAGAAAGTTCATGCAGACACTGAAACTGTATGGAAAATCGATATTTGGTGTAGTGGTGTTTAATTAATTAACAAAACAGGTGATGATATCTTATGATTTCTTCCGGGGGTTTTTCCAGTGCCTTTCTTCGTCAAGATCCATTTCGGGACCGACAAGAAAGGCGCGGTAACGCCGACTGTATTTGACTGTAAAACCGATTTCTGTGAGTTCTTCAAAATCTCTTGCCCGTGTGCGTTCGTTACTGTCAGGAAAAAGTCTGTAGTATTCTGCTTTTGTGTCTGCAAACCGGGGCATGTCAGGCAGTTCCCCAAGATATTCGGGAGGGAATTGAACAGGATCTTCTTTTATCAGCTCCTTATATTCAAAATACTCATCATATTCTGATTCATAACATTCCAGCTCGTACAGCGCGGTTCTGGTAAGTCCATATATAAGCGTCCCCAGACGGTACAGCCTTGCAAGGTGTTTTTTTCTGCGTTCAGTCATTTTTATGACCGGTTTATGTGTCGGTGGATCGACAGGCTCGAAATTGTCATTTTTTTTGTTATATTTTAAATATAACAGTCCACAGTCTCTGAGATCCTTGAGGTCTCGCTGAAGCATGCGTGTCCCGATACCGAACTTATTTCGAAGCTCCGTAGGACCATGATAGTACGAGTCTATAATGTATTGGTATATATAAATCTGTCGTCTGATTGTTTTCATATTAATTCACAAGTCATTTTTTATCATACTTCTTTACATCGGCGGACAAGCTGCCGGTGTGAGAAAGTGAGCGATATATAACAAGTGGGAAATCTTTGTTATTTATTTTATCATGCCGCGCCAACCTGACGCTATAGCGTCGCTTAGATTTTTAACAGCTGATAGACTGTTTTCAGAGCATCGTGATCGATCCTGAATATGAGCGGTTTGTCGTTTTGCTTCCCACACTTTCAGGTAAGTATCCGGTGTGAGGTATTGGGTCTGGGTATTTAAGGATCGTTATACTAGCTGAAACAAGGAGGTAAGGTCTATGCTGTGTTACGAACTGGTCTATAAATGTGCTTTGAATTGTACCGAAGAAGACAATCATGAAAAAAAGATACAGGCTGTTAATAAGCTCCTGAATATTGACTTCGATGAAAATTATTCATGTATTTTTCGGGCCAGTGAAGATGGCTTTAATGCTGTAGCCATGACAGTTGAGCCTGCTATCCTGGATCAGCTTAGCCGGAAGATTGAAGAACTTACAGTGCAGATGATGAATGCTAAAATGGTGGACTGCTGCAGGATTAGGGAGATAACTGTTAAGGAACTCAGCGTATATGTAAATATGGGATGGGATAACGGGTTTTTTGAATTAGGACGCAGGCGCTTTTCGAGAAATGCAGAAATGAAGCTTGATTTTGAAAGTGGCTGTTTTAATGTCAAAGAGGAAGTTTTGGATGAGATGCTAAAGACCAGGGATGAGGCGGAAAAAAAAGCGAATGTTATAATGGCAGACAGCAGCCTGAAGGAAGAATTGGATAGGATCTATTTTGAAGGCAATAGCAGCAGCTTCTACGGTGTTCCGGTGCATTATCACATAAAGGCAGGAAATATGGAGGCGGCTATGGAAATAGTGTACATACTGGCGAAAGCGCTTCATTCCCGGGGGCGTCTTCCCTCCGCACGTATCAGCACAATTACTTCGATCACAGCCGGATGTTTTAATGAGAGCGGTATGGATAATCTTATTGAAAAATCAGGACTTTCTGCGGTAGTAATGGAGCTTAAAGGTGTGTCTGATGAACAGGAATATGCTACGGAGTTCGGGAGAGTTGAGAAGTATCTTTCTGATCATATATTAAAGAATAAAGAGGATACACAGTTTTTCTTTATTGAAAACACATCGGAACCGGGTTTTGGCCGCCACATGATAGACGCGTTGTCTGAGAAAATTGATATCGTTTTGATAAAAGAAGGCAGAGGCGACAGAGATGAGGCCAGAGAGTATCTGAAAGGTTTGATACTGTCATCACGCTATGCGGAATTAGCAGATGACAGAGTTTTTAAGGAACTTGATGACCGGAATTCTTATCTGGCAGCAGATGTTCATAAAACATTTGAATCATGGAAGAGAAGATGTCTCAAGGAAAAAGCGTATATCTCGTACAGCTCTTACAGAAGATATAAAACTAAAAAAGTGTATAAAAAACAGAGAGCTTATGAAAAACTTATGGGAATGACAGGATTAAATAATGTGAAATCCCTGGCAGACAGAATTCTTGCCTTTTACAGGCTGGAAAAAAAGCGGGAGAAAATTGGCATTGAAAGCTGCGATATTTCACGTCATATGATATTTACCGGGAATCCCGGATGCGCCAAGACTACGGTGGCAAGGCTTATTGCGGAGATACTTTCAGAAGAACAGATCCTGGAAACGGGAGTTTTTGTGGAGTGTGGAAGAAGTGATCTGGTTGGGAAGTATGTGGGATGGACTGCAAAAAATGTAAAAAGAAAGTTCAGAGAAGCCAAAGGCGGAGTGTTATTTATTGATGAAGCTTACGCACTTTTAGATGACAGCCATAGCTTTGGCGATGAGGCAATAAATACTATAGTGCAGGAAATGGAAAATATGCGAAAAGAAGTGATAGTAATATTTGCGGGATACCCTGCACCTATGAATGATTTTCTTGAAAGAAATGATGGATTGAGCAGCAGGATAGCATTTCATGTATCATTTGAAGACTATAGCGTGGATGAGTTGTTAAATATTCTTGAACTGATGTCAAAAGAAAGGGGATACAGAGTAAGCGGTGATGCCTTGGAAAAGTGTAGCAGAATATTCTATAATGCATCAAAAGTGACAAATTTCGGTAACGGTCGTTATGTCAGGAACGTGCTTGAAAAAGCAATGCTAAACCAATCGGAAAGACTATACGGACAGTGCAGCAGAAACATAAACAAATCTCAATTACAGACTCTTCTCCCGGAAGATTTTGAAGAGCTGAAGATTACATACAGGGAAGAAAAAAAGCGAAGGATAGGTTTTTAAAAAGCGGAGGTCTTGATGGACTGGATAAAAATATACAGAGGTGTAAATCAGATTGGCGGAGTAGTTACTGAGATACGAAAAGGAAATCATCGTATTCTTATTGATTTTGGTGCTGTTCTTCCGGGAGCTGATAATGCAGAAGCAGCTGATGATGAATTGGTAAAACAAGTTTTTTCTGACAGAGATGTAAAGACGGATGCAGTGTTTTTTACTCATTATCATGGCGATCATGTGGGACTGAAAAACAGGATACCTGATGATATTCCGTTATTCGCCGGAAGAACCGCGATAGAAATTATGAAACTTATTGCGACAGAGGTGGATTTTGTAAAAATAAAGAATGGAAAAGAAAATGAAATAGAGATGCCTGTGATAAACAGGATAAAGCCGTATTGGAGTCCCGGAACATATAAGGATTTCAGTGGCATAAAGGTCATGCCGCTGGTTTGTGATCATTCGGCGTTAGACGCCTATATGTTTGTGATAGAACTGAACGGCAAACGGATACTTTATACCGGGGACTTTAGAGCTCACGGTATACCGGGACGTAGTACTTTCGAAAAAATGATAACACAGAGTGTTGGAAAGACAGATATTCTGGTAACAGAGGGAACGATGGTATCAAGGATAGCGGAAAGTGTACATAATCCCATAAGGACTGAGTCACAGCTCAGGCAGAAAGCCATGGAGATATTTTCGTCCCACAGTGAAAATGTGGTGCTGGTTTCTTCAACCAACCTTGACAGTGTTATGAGTTTTTATAATGCGGTTCCGGAGGGAATGGCATTTGTCTGCGATCCTTATCAGGCAAGGATCATGAAGATCGCTATTGAAGCAAGGCATAAATATTTCCCCAAAGATTACAGATACCGTGAAAACATAAATGTTATCTGTCCGGATGATAACGAGTACTGTATGAGAGATCTGAAAGCATTTAAAGTTCCTGGGACAGACAGGCATCCTTTTGTGATGGCAAGGTGGGAACTTATAAATAAAAAAGGATTTGCGATGCTGGCAAGGCCTGATCGTAATCCGGCTGTCAGGCCCGGGAAATTTAAATCTTTGTTAAATGAGATGAATGATCCGTTTATAGTATATTCCATGTGGGGCGGATATCTGAAAGGCGGAAAGGCTGAAGATCCTGCTGTGGTGAGTTTTATGGATGGGCACATGGGAGTCGGACATATGGAACAATTGCATACAAGTGGTCATGCATATGTGGAAGATCTTGCAAGGCTTATGGATATGACAGATCCATGTGCGATCATTCCAATGCATACGGAAAATGTTGAGGATTTTATAAAGGTGGATGCATTTGGAAAGTATATCAGCAGGATAGAAAAAAAGAATGCGGGCGAGGTATATGAGATATGAGTGGAAAAAATGATACAGGATCGATCATGCTGGACGAATTGATATGCGACAGTGTATTGAATGATTATTATTTTGCCGGAATAAAAGCTGAGGTGGTGCTTGATACGATGATGACGCCGGTTATTGCAGATCTTTTAAAAGAGCAGATTAATTTTACCGGGAAGCCTGTTTATATCACAAAAGAATTTCCTTTGAAAACATCTGCCAAAGATTATAGAAACAGAAAAGCAGATTATGTACTTATGGATAATAAAAGCATATACCTTGTTGAACTTAAGACATCTATGGGAAGTATAGATAAAGAGCAGTTGGATGCATATGGGGAAAAGCTGGATAATTATAATGGAAAAAAACTTTTATACGAATTTACTGAGCTGCTTAAAAGCGTATTTGGGATTACTGATGAAGAGAATTGCGATTTAGTTTCAGTGACGGATAGAATTGTTAAAAGTCTTACTGACTCGAAGACAGGTTTTAGTGATTGGGTCAGCAGTCTTAGTAAGTCTGATCCGCAGGAAGAGCAGAGCGAAAGACCTGAACAGTACATAAGAACTCTTATGAAAAATAAAAAAATTAAATCATCACAAAAGTTTTTATTTCAGGCAGCCCAGATTGTTACTAACAGCAATCCGTCAGACTGGGAATCAAAAGATATCAAACTGATCTATATGATGCCCTGTGAGAGCAAAAGTAAAATACTAAAAGAATTTGGGGAAGTACGAAAGAAACCGGTTCAGTATTTTTATTTTGATAAGATCTGCTCAGGCAGTAAGGGGGATAATGCCGGGGAAATGTTATACATTGACTGGTTAAAGGAAAAAATATTAATTCCGCTGTTTTTGGCCTGACACTATAATGTCGCATACAGATTTTCAAAATGCTATACTGAGATAACAGTCGCAAAAGTATTTAAGAACCGTTATATTAAGGACATAAAGATCAGTCATGATCCGGAATCAGGAAGGAGACCGCACAAATGGAAGAATTAAGAAACAGCAATGGCAAAAAGATAGCGAAGATTCTTGATTATACAGGAAATGAGAATAGCAGCATAACTATAGAAGAGGACTGGGAAATCAGGATCTATCACAGCACGGACTACGAGGACAGAGAAATAATAGAAATGTGTTCATATGCCGATTATAATGGGGACGCTCTTTTTGATCCACTGTTCAGGATAGAGCTTTATCGGGATGAGAACGGAAAGCTTGTAAGCGCAAAAGCCCTGTATTATCTGTCCAGGACCTTTATGGGAGACATAGAGCTGTATTGCACCGGAAATCCCGACTGTTGGAGCAGCAGTCATTATGAAGAGGATGAAGGTGAATTGGATGAACGTCTTTCAAGCTGGCTGCGTACCATAGATATGCGCGGGTATCTTACCAAGGGAAAGGTGACAAGGATATGATCTTATATTTTTCTTCTACGGGAAACTGCAAACATGTGGCTGAAAGAGTTGCTGAGGCACTGGGGGACAGGGCTGAGTCTGTCCTGACATCAGGTGACAGCATACAGCTTAAAAAGGGTGAATATTTTGGGATCATTACTCCTACATATTTTGTGGAGCTTCCTACTATTATAAGAGAATTTTTAAACAGAGTGACGATAGAAGCTGAAGGAGATAACTATGTATTCGTCATAGCTACATACGGCACTACCCCCGGATGCACCGGCGCGGATGCTAAGAAGCTCCTGAAATCAAAAGGAGTAACGATGAATGGGGCATTCAGTGTAAAGATGCCGGACAACTGGACAGTCTGGTTTGACTTAAGTGATCCGCAAAAGGTGGCCGGTCAGAATGAAAAGGCTGAGCTTGAGATAGACAGAGTCATAGAGAGGATACGAAATAAGGAGCAGGGAAATCATATGTCCCTGCGGTTACCGTACTTTGTGCGTTTCTTCAGCGATATCGCATTCGGTTTTGCCAGAAAGACAAAGAACCTGCACCTGGAAGATAGTTGCATCGGCTGTGGCCTTTGTGCGGAGAGATGTCCGGTAAAGGCAATTGAGATGCAGGATGGAAAGCCTGTCTGGGTAAAGGACAGATGTGCCCTTTGTCTGGGGTGTCTGCATCATTGCCCGAAATTTGCCATTCAGTATGGCGGTGGTGCCACCAAAAAGCATGGCCAGTACAGGAATCCGCATACGAAGATATGATCATACAAATCCGTTGCAAGACGGATCGAATAACAGTCATAGTAAGGCGGTGGCATGGATATAAAAAAGATGTTAGAATACCAAATGGTGTTCAGGAGCGCGACAACAAAGGATTTTCTGTGCTGAGGGGGGATATATATGGACAAGAAATTAATCCTTATAACCAATGATGATGGAATCGATGCACCGGGAATAAAGCAGCTTGCCGAGGCATCTTTGAAATACGGTGATGTGTATGTGGTGGCACCTGACGGACAGCGTAGTGCCATGTCTCACAGCATCACCTGTAAAGAGCCTGTTAAAGTGTGGGAATATGATATGCAGATAGATGGTGTAACAGCCTGCGCCTGCTCAGGCACGCCTGCCGACTGTGTAAATATCGGCGTTAAGCAGCTGCTTCCGAAGATACCGGATTATGTCTTTTCAGGGATAAATAAAGGCTACAATATCTCATCGGATGTACAGTATTCCGCAACTTTGGGAGCTGCCTTTGAAGGGCGTCACCTCGGAATCCATTCCATAGCATTTTCAAGAGGCGCCGGAGACTGCAAGGAAGTTTGTGACAGGTATCTCTTGGAAATGATGGAGTACTGTATGCAGAATCCTCAGGGCAGGAATCAGGTATGGAGCATTAACTTCCCGGAATGCCCTCTTGCTGAATGCAAAGGTATAAAGACGGGAACGGTTGTATTCACTGACGGTTTTTATGATGATTCATACAGTAAGGAATCTGAGGAGGCCGGAGTAAAGGGATACCGTATTTCTTCAAAGAGAATATGGGATGCACCGGAGGGCACGGACCTGCGTGCTATCATTGACAATTATGTTTCGGTAGGCTTTGTGAATAATGTATCTTGAATACAGAGTGTGCAGAAAAATGAAAAAGAAAAACTGTTTAATTGTAATGCTGATGATCTTGCTTTTGCTTTTCTCCGCTTGCGGCAAAAAAGCAGAGGTGAAAGGGGATGAAATCTTTTCCTGTAATCCGGACAACCTGCTTGGTCTGGAGTCGGTATATATTGATGATGGGAAAATGTTTATCTGTTTTGACGACAAATACGTTTATGATGAAGAGTATCCCTATGGAGTACAAGGGTTTTTTAAAAATGGAAAACTGAATAATAACAATTATGTGGGTGTGATCATTGCGGATGGCGATCCGGTTTTATTTGAAGGTGATGATGTCGCAGTGGATGCTGACGAATTGACACTGAGTTTTTCAATTGTTGGTCTGGATCCTGAAAAAATAAACGGGGTCTCTTTTGCTATAGGTGACAGATATAGGGTTGATTTTGAGGCTGGCACTATCAATGGAGACTGCTACGGAGGTGACTGCACCGTTTACTATGAGCAGACCTATAATACTGAATTTTCTTCCTGGGGAGCGGCCAAATCGGAGACCGTGGGAGAGCCGGAGACATGTGAGCCGTGAGAGTAGTATTTGTATCAAATTATTTTAATCACCATCAAAGGCCGCTTTGCGAAGCTTTTTCCGGAGCGGATGGAGTTGATTTTTGCTTTTACCAGACCGAGCCTATGGAAGAGGAGAGAGTCCGCATGGGCTGGGGAATAGATATAACAGATTATCCGTATGTGAAGATTTTTCATGATGATATTGATGCCACACGGAAAGATATCCTGGAGAGCGATATTGTGATCTGGGGCGGCGTCGAGATGGAGGATGAGATTGAGCCACGCCTTCAGGCCGGAAAGCTTACCTTCAGATACAGTGAGCGCATTTATAAAGAGGGCCAATGGAAATTCGTTTCACCTAAGGGTCTTAAGAAAAAATACCACGACCACATACAGTATCGTAAGTCTCAGGTATATCTTCTCTGTGCCGGAGCCTATGTAGGTTCGGATTTCAAGCTTATACATGCGTATCCCAAAAAGAAATTTGTCTGGGGCTATTTTCCTGAAGTAAAGCATTATGACATTGATGAACTGATGGCGAAAAAAAGCCATGACGGTGAGCCTGTGCGCATACTCTGGGCTGGCAGGATGATAGACTGGAAACATCCGGAGTATGCCATAGCTTTAGCAGATAAGCTGTTGCATGCGAAGAATGGAGACAGGGGTATCAGACCGGAGCTTTTAGGTAAGCTTCGTGATAATGGCGGCTTCAAAATTACCATGGCCGGTGGCGGCGAGATGGAAGGTGCACTGAGGGCTGAAGTGAAAGAAAAAGGCCTGGAGGAAGTAGTAAGGTTTACCGGTTTCCTTAAACCGGAAGAGATACGTGCAGAAATGGAAAAAGCCGATATCTTTATATTCACAAGTGATGAAAAAGAGGGCTGGGGCGCTGTACTAAATGAAGCTATGAACAGCGGATGTCTTGTGGTGGCAAGACCATTGATAGGAGCGGTGCCTTACATGGTGCAGCACGGATTGAACGGAATGGTCTGCACCGATACGCTTGATCATTTTTGCGGCATGGTGATATGGATGGCTCTTGACCGTAAGGATTGCCGTGAACAGGGGAAACGTGCATACGAGACCATGGTGAAATACTGGAATGCGGAAAATGCCGCTACACAATTCCTGCGTGTGGCAAAAGATCTGCTGGAAGGAAAGCAGCCGGAATATTCTCCTGTCGATGAAAGAACAGGTGCTCTGCAGCCAATGTGCAAAGATCTTGAAATAGGTCCGGGGCAAGGAGGCCGATTTACGCACAGATGGTAGGGTGCGTGTGATATCTGTTCTGAATGTTCTGAAAATCTCATGCTGACATTAATTAAATATTATCTGGATAATAACAGCATTTTGTATCCCCCCGGGGGGCTTGTTGCGTATTGAAGCTGTTAATATAATGGAAACGCTACAAACAACAATAGCTCGAAGGAGGTACTGAAATGGCTTGTTTTCTTGTATCAGCAACAGAAGCTGTCGTAGTTACAGCAATTGAAAAAGGGATGGGCACAAAGGCTGCAAAGGATAGTGAAGCAGCAGATGATGCCGCGTTCAAGGTGCCCATAAGGTCTAAACTCAAATGGCTCTCAAGTATGCTTTGGGGCGGATCCGTCCTGCTTGCATTTGAGCATGTGTGGCATGGTGAGGTTGTGCCCTGGTTCCCGTTCCTTACTGCAATGAATGATCCCGGTGATACTTCGGAAATGCTTCACGAAATGGCTACCGTTGGTGTCGCAATGGCCGTTTTGATCACGCTTGTATGGGTTGGTATGTGTCTGACCGCAGATGCGATCGCGAAACGGACCGGTGGAAAAATGCAGAAAAATACCAAGGCTTAAGAGGAGGGAGACCATGACGTTACTAATCACTGTTTTTGCTGCTGTTACAGCTACGATATTATGGTATAACCGTAAAGATGATTCTATGAGACTGGGAACGCTCTGTTTCCTGTATTGGGGAGCTTCAATCATGTGGCTCGTAGATGCTATCTTCGAATATGTTGAACTGCAGGCAGAGTATTTTACTCCTGCACTTGAAGATATCATCAATGACAGCTTCCTTGGCCTGTCTGTTGTTGCTCTGGGGCTTGTTATCTGGCTGGTTCGTCTGCTGATAGCTGATCCAAAGGGATCGGTGCGAAGGGCATTGAAGAAGAATGCATAATGAAAGGGGCTTCACTTTAAAAAAGGTGAAGTCCTTTTTTTTATAGGATTATGCTTATTGTTTAAATTATCAAGCTGCCTCATTGGGTAATATAAATCTTTACAATAATGTATGAAGATTTTGTGAAACGGTTGAAAAAGAGGGGGTAAAAATCATATAATACTATGATGTAATTATTGTGCACTTATCAGTAATTATACAGTACTGCCTGAGGCATTTACTGTCGAGGGTGTATGAATAAATTGAGTTTATACATATTTTATATGAGGGACAGGCTGAGACAGCAGAATGAGTATTTTTAACATATTTAGAGGGAAGAAATCCGTAATGAAAGAAGATGCCAATAAGGGAAACCGCATGCAGGACAATTCCGGCGGAGGTTTTGGTGGGAACGGCGGCGGCAAAAAGAGTAATAATGATAACGGTGGAGACGATAAAGAGCAGAGGCGCGGTCCCAACATAATGATATTTGTCATTGTGACTTTTATTGCGCTGCTTGTCATCAGCTATTTTGTGAGCAGGTCTTCATCAAAGAGCGAGGAGATCACTTATGATCAGTTTCTGGCCATGGTCTCCGAGAACAAGGTTGAAAGCATATCTATTGAGGCTGACCGTGTCATAATAACTGAAAAACCAAAGGAGAACAGTAAATTTGATATTGGACAGACCTATTTCACCGGACTGGCTGAGGATTCCACTACTCTGACGGGGCGTATGCTGGATTCAGGTGTGGAGGTCAGCAGCAAGGTAGAGAGTGGCAGTAATCTGATAATCAATATACTGCTTACCTATGTGCTTCCTCTTGTTATACTCTGGGTAGCACTGGGCTTTATATTCAACCGGATCGGACGCTCCGGAGGTTTTGGTTTCGGAGTGGGTCGCAGCAATGCCAAGATGTATGAGGGGAAAGAGACCGGTATCACATTCAAGGATGTGGCCGGAGAGGATGAAGCTAAGGAATCCCTTGTAGAAATCGTTGATTTCCTGCACAATCCTGACAAGTATTCCAAGATAGGTGCAAAGATCCCTAAGGGTGGATTGCTAGTGGGACCTCCCGGAACAGGTAAGACTTTGCTTGCAAAGGCCGTAGCCGGTGAGGCAGGTGTTCCCTTTTTTTCGCTGGCAGGATCAGATTTCGTTGAGCTTTATGTCGGTGTGGGTGCTTCCCGTGTCCGTGACCTTTTCAAGGAAGCGGAGAAAAATGCACCTTGTATCATATTTATAGATGAGATAGATGCCATCGGACGCAGCCGTGATTCTAAGTTTGGCGGAAATGATGAGCGTGAGCAGACTCTTAATCAGCTGCTTTCCGAGATGGACGGCTTTGATGCCAAGAAGGGTATCATACTGTTAGCAGCTACCAACAGACCTGAGGTACTTGATAAAGCGCTGCTCCGTCCCGGACGTTTTGACAGACGTATCATAGTAGAGGAGCCGGACCTTAAGGGTCGTGTGGAGATACTCAAGGTTCATGCTAAGGATGTGCTTCTTGACCAGACCGTTGATCTTGATGAAATTGCGCTTGCGACTGTGGGAGCTGTAGGTGCAGATCTTGCAAATATGATAAATGAAGCTGCTATCCTTGCGGTAAAGCGGGGACGCGAATATGTAAGCCAGAAGGATATGCTGGATGCGGTTGAACTGGTAAGCATGGGTAAGGAGAAGAAGGACCGCATACTTTCCAAGAAGGAAAGACAGATCGTATCCTACCATGAGACAGGTCATGCACTTATCTCTGCGCTGCAGAAAAATACCGAGCCGGTTCAGAAGATTACGATCATTCCCAGGACTATGGGAACATTGGGCTATGTATTGAGCTATCCTGAAGAAGAAAAATTCATGCAGACCGAGAAGGAACTCCGTGCAGAGCTGGTAAGCATTCTGGGCGGACGCGCGGCGGAGGATATCGTATTTGATACGGTAACTACCGGCGCGGCTAATGATATAGAAAAAGCCACACGAATAGCAAGAGCCATGATCACAAGGTTCGGTATGAGCAAAAAGTTTGGCCTTATGCAGATAGAAAGTGTTGATAATCCCTATCTCGACCGTTCCACTACCCTCAACTGTGCGGATGAGACTGCTGCTATGGTTGACGAGGAAGTGATGAAGCTCATCAAGGAAAGCTATAAGGAAGCAAAGCGCCTCCTTAAGGAAAATCGTGAAATCCTTGATAAGATAGCTGAGTACTTGATCGAAAAGGAAACCATAACCGGTCACGAGTTTATGGAAATCTACTGCAGGGAAAAGGGAATCCCTGTTCCGGAAAAAGGCAGGGGCGAGGAAAGTCTTGCAAAGATGCGCAGGGAGAAGGCTGCAGAAGAACAGGAAAGCAATCAGGCTGATGCTGAGTCCGGGGCTTCGACTTCGGCAATCCCGGCTGCGGTTCCGGTGCAGGCTGAAGATGTTTCATCTGTGCAGCTGACTAACAGCCCTGTGGAAAATCTTTCCGGTGACGACAAAGATACAAATGGTGGAAATGGTGCAGGCCAGTCCGGTTTTCCGGACGGTGCATCTGATGAATCTGCCAGTGTCCCGACTGATACTGGTGACGATGATGATGATGATGACGATGATGAGATGGATTTTGCTGCCGAATTAAGAAAGCGCGCATTCCGCGAAAAGTCCGATGATGATGGAAATTCGTGAGGATGAGAATAAAAAAGAAGATCATGTGCTGCCGGGAGGTTTTAATGTAACCCAGGAGCTTAGGAAACTTCCAAAGCGTCCGGGCGTTTACATCATGCATGATCAGAATGATACGATAATCTATGTGGGTAAGGCCGTGAACCTGAATAACAGGGTGCGGTCTTATTTTCGTAAAAACATAGGCAGGGGGCCCAAGATCGACAGGATGGTAAGCCTTATCCGCCGCTTTGAGTACATAGTGACTGACTCAGAGCTGGAGGCCCTTGTGCTGGAGAACAATCTGATAAAAGAGCATGAGCCTAAATACAACACCATGCTCCGGGATGACAAGACATATCCTTACATAAAAGTTACCGTAAACGAGGCATATCCCAGGGTCCTTTTTTCCAGGCAGATGAAAAAAGACAAGGCAAAGTATTACGGACCTTATACCGGTGCGGATTCGGTCCGTACCACCATAGACCTTATAAACCGGATCTACGGATTACGTGACTGCAATCGTAATCTCCCAAAAGATATAGGAAAAGAACGTCCCTGCCTTAACTACCACATAGGCAGATGCTGCGGTCCCTGTGTAGAGGGGAAAGAGAGTCCGGAAGCCTACAGGGAAAGGATTGCCGGTGCAATGAGCTTTCTTGGCGGCAATTATGCGCCTGTAATGGAAGATCTCAGGGAGAAAATGAATGCCGCATCTGAAGCGATGGATTTTGAGAATGCGGCTGCTTATCGTGATCTCCTGCAGAGTGTGGGAAATATCGCACAGAAGCAGAAGATCGAGGATACCGGTCTGGAAGACAGGGATATAATCGCACTTGCAAGAGACGAGTCTGACGCTGTAGTCCAGATCTTCTTCCTCCGTAACGGTCGGATGGTGGGCAGAGAACATTATTATATGAAAAATACGGAAAGCGAGACGGATGAGAGCATCCTGACCAGCTTCCTTAAACAGTTCTATGCCGGAACGCCCTTCATACCGAGAGAAATAATGATGTCCATAGAAAGCAGTGAAAGTCAGGTGATAGAGGACTGGCTTTCTGCAAAACGTGGGGCGCGGGTATACTTAAGGACCCCGAAAAAGGGACAGAAGGAAAAGCTGGTGGAGCTTGCTGCCGGAAATGCGGCTCTTGTCCTTTCCAAAGATAAGGAAAAGATAAACCGTGAAGAAAGTCGAACTATAGGGGCTGTCAGGGAAATCGAGGGGCTGCTTGGCATGGAAGGTCTTGAAAGGATGGAATCCTACGATATCTCGAATATAAGCGGCTTTGAGAATGTGGCATCCATGGTGGTATATGAAAAAGGCCGGCCTAAGAAAAGCGACTACAGGAAATTTAAGATAAAGACTGTAAGCGGACCGGATGATTACGCCAGCATGCGGGAGGTCCTGACCAGAAGGTTTACCCATGGCCTTAAGGAAAGAGAAGAAAAGACAGTAAACGGACACTTTGACAGATTTCCGGATATAATCCTGATGGACGGAGGCCGCGGCCAGGTAAACATCGCCCTGCAGGTGCTGGATGAGCTGGGACTTAACATACCGGTCTGCGGAATGGTAAAGGATGACCACCACAGGACCAGGGGCTTATATTATAATAATGAAGAGATTCCCATAAACAGGGATAGCGAAGCTTTTAAGCTGCTTACCAGAGTACAGGACGAAGTGCATCGCTTTGCCATAGAGTATCACAGGTCTCTCAGGACGAAGGAGCAGGTTCATTCGGTTCTGGATGATATACCGGGGATAGGGCCAAAGCGCAGGCGGGAGCTAATGCGTGGTTTTGGCTCGCTTAACGATATACGGGAGGCAGACATAGAGACACTTATGGAAAAGGGAAAACTGCCGAGGAATGCGGCAGAGTCGTTATATGAATTTTTTCATAAGGAAGACTAAAGGCAGATTAATAGAAATATGGCAGAAACAGAAAATAGAAATCCTAAAAAACAGTTCATCATATTTGTACTTAAGTTCGTGCTGTTCGTGCTGTTAGCAACGGCTGCATATAAGTTGCTTTTCTGGTTTCTGTGGAAAAGCGAGGCGGGGCCTGATGCTTATGATTCTTCCTATCAGCGGGCACTCCTCAGGCAGATTTATGCATTGGAGGAGCCGGAGCGGGAGCCGGAGCTGATCATTTTCGGATCTTCCTATGTTCCTTACGGCATAGATACCAAAACCATCGAAGAAACACTTGGGGACGGTACAGATGTGCAGATCCTCGGGATAGAAGCGGCCATCGGCATACCTTATCTTATCGATGTCCTGAAAGAAGATGCAAAGCCCGGAGATACTGTCGTGTATATCCTGGGGGAATCCAATCCCACCGAGACCAGCATAATGTCCATTTCCGCAGCGCTTGAGCCTGACAAGGAAAAGCTGCTTGCATATTGGGATAAAGAAGGGCATGTCCCTGATACTTATCTTACCTGGAGGAAGCTCTACGCGCTTACGGTTGCTACACCTCTCGAAATGGTGAGGAGCAGGCTGTCTGATAAAAAGCAGGTCTACGAGATCAATTCCTTTGATGAAAAGGGGAACATGACGGTGGAAAGAACGGGGACTGAGATAAGCCCCAATGCGGACAGAGATGACACCATAGACTTCGATGAACTAAAAAATGAGTCATTTGACGCATTGAATGATTTCAAGCGCTATTGTGATGAAAATGATATTACTTTTGTCATAACATACTCACCTACTGTTGAGGAATCCTGGAAGGAAGACGAGGAGATGTTCAGCACATTTGATAAAAATGTTGAAGATTACATGGAAGCGGATGTATTGGGCGGATTTGAGGATTTCTTTTTGCCCGGAGAATATTTCTACAATCATCCCCTGCACTTGAATTCAGAGGGAGCAAGGATTTATTCCACTCTGGTGGCAGAGAAGCTTAAGGAATATGGTAATTAAAAAATCCGGCATATAGTCTGTGGAAAATAGTAGTGGGCAGTTTCGAAATATATTTTTTAACAGATATCCGATATGGTGGTATAATGAATAATTAGTGTTTTACGCTCATAAGCAAGTAATGTCGTTATGGGCAGTTTTAGGCTGTTAAAAGGTTTGTATATCATAGGAAAAAAGTTCCTTATGTGATGAAGCCGTATAGCTGCGGCAGAAGGAGGTACAATGGCGAGCATTACTCTCCAGAGACTGATCGACAAATTCAAGCTGGTAAACCTTACTGAAGAGGTGGATATAAAGAAGATAAAGATCCACCAGCCCGATATCAACCGCCCGGGCATACAGCTGACGGGCTATATGGAGCATTATGATGCTACCCGTGTGCAGATAGTAGGTTTTGTTGAGTACACCTATATGCAGTCTCTTTCTCAGGAACAGAAAGAGAAGATTTATAACGAGATACTGAACCACCCCACACCGGCGTTTATTTACTGCCGTGACTTAGAGCCGGATCCTTTCTTTAAGGAGACCGCCATAAAATACGGCGTTCCCCTTCTTGGAACTTCCAAGGCCACATCTGCATTCATGGCAGAAAGCATCAGATGGCTTAATGCCAAGCTTGCTCCCAGCATACAGGTTCATGGAGTACTGGTGGACATCTATGGTGAAGGCGTGCTGATAACCGGCGAAAGCGGTATAGGTAAGTCTGAGGCAGCCATAGAGCTGATAAAGAGAGGTCACAGACTTGTAAGTGACGATGCGGTCCTTATCAGAAAGGTCAGTGAGGATACTCTTATAGGAAGTGCCCCGGAAGTAACAAAGCACCTGATCGAAATAAGGGGTATAGGAATTGTTGACGTAAAGCAGATGTTCGGTGTGTCCAGCGTAAAGGATGACCAGGAAATCGATCTGGTAATAAAGCTTAAGGATTGGTCAAAGGATCAGGAGTACGACCGTATGGGACTTGAGGATGAGTATACCGAGTATCTTGGAAATAAGGTTGTGAGCCATACGATACCTATCAGACCCGGTCGAAATCTTGCGGTTATCTGCGAGTCTGCTGCAGTGAACCACAGGCAGAAGAAGATGGGCTACAATGCTGTTGAAGAACTGTACAAGAGAGTGCAGGCATCTGTAGGCAAAAAGGAAGAGGAAGAGGAGGACTAATGTAATGGGTAAGGTTATATTCGGCGTTGATCTCGGTGGAACTACTGTCAAAATGGGACTTTTTGATCCCAACGGAAATGTTACCGAAAAATGGGAGATACCTACAGATAAAAGTGATGAGGGAAAAAAGATCCTTCCCGATATCGCAGATGCAATAAAAAAGAAGATGGCTGAAAAGAGCGTGGCTAAGGAAGATGTTATCGGTGTTGGCATAGGTGTGCCCGGACCTGTGGACGGAGATGGTGTTATTTTTAAGGCTGCTAACTTAGGCTGGGGTACTTTTTCAATAAAGGACACCTTAAGCGGGCTTCTTGACGGCATAAAGGTTGAGGCCGGAAATGATGCAAATGTGGCAGCACTCGGAGAAATGTGGAAGGGTGGCGGAAAAGGCTACAGCAATCTGGTAGTCGTTACCCTTGGTACAGGAGTAGGCGGAGGCATCATAATAGACGGAAAGATACTGACAGGTTCTACCGGAGCAGGCGGCGAGATCGGACATATACACATTGTGGATGATGAGCCTGATACCTGCGGATGCGGAAATAACGGATGTCTTGAGCAGTATGCATCTGCAACAGGAGTTGTGCGTCTTGCAAAGAGACGTCTGGCTGAGGATGATGAGCCCAGCACATTAAGAGAGAGAGAAATTTCTGCCAAGTCAGTATTCGATGCAGTAAAGGAAGGTGACAAGGTTTCCATAGAGATAGCCGAACGTTTCGGTGAGTATCTTGGAAAAGGACTTGCATCAGTAGCCTGTGTGGTAAATCCTGAAGTATTTGTTATCGGCGGAGGCGTATCAAAGGCAGGTCCCGTTCTGTTTGACTATATAGAAAAGTATTATAAAAAGTATGTTTTCCGTGGCTGCAGCGATGTAAAGTTTGCATTGGCTGAGCTGGGAAATGATGCGGGAATATACGGAGCTGCCAAGCTGGTTCTGGGATAAAGATGGCAGAGCGGTTAGTGACGGGCGAAATAATCGAACAATTAAAGCGGCTTGCGGGTGAAAGCAACGTCCGTACGGATGAAAGCATGAGCCGGCATACCACTTTTCGCGTGGGAGGAAGGGCTGCGGCTTTCGTGTCGGTCAGTGATGAAGCCGGCCTGAAGGCAGTTTTGGATTATGTTTTATCCGGGAGTATCCCATACTTCTTAGTGGGAAACGGAAGTAATCTATTAGTGAGTGACAGCGGCTATGACGGAGTGATACTTAAGCTGGCCGGTGAATTTGATAAGATAAAAGTCGAAGGCACACGGGTAACTGCAGGTGCTGCAGCACTATTGATGAGGACTGCAGCTGTTGCAGCAGTTCGTGGACTCACCGGTCTTGAATTTGCCTCCGGTATCCCGGGCAGTGTGGGCGGTGCGGTATATATGAATGCCGGCGCATACGGCGGAGAAATAGCGGATGTAATAGTTGAAGCCTATACGCCGGAAGGTGCAATAAAAAAGCAAGACCTTGAATTGTCGTACAGGAGCAGTGTCTTCAAGAAAAACGGTAAGATAATAACCGGAGCTGTTTTTGAGCTTCAGCATGGTGACAAGGCTGCCATAAGGAAAAAAATGGAAGAGCTTAAGAACAAGCGCCTGGAAAAGCAGCCCCTCGAATATGCCAGTGCGGGAAGCACCTTTAAGAGACCGGAGGGGAATTTTGCCGGAAAGCTTATAATGGAAGCCGGCCTTTCGGGAGTAAGTGTGGGGGATGCCTGTGTATCCGAAAAGCACTGCGGCTTTGTGATAAATAAGGGAAATGCTACAGCGGATGATGTATATAAACTCATCTGTCTGGTGAGGGATAAAGTAAAAGAGCATTCGGGGGTTACGCTTGAACCTGAAGTTATAATGCTGGGGAATTTTTGAGGAATATAAACCCCGGCAGATAAATTATGCGGTTACGGATAGTGGGAGATGTCCTGTAATTACAGAGGAATACTATGAAGATCAAAGAAGTGGACAAAAAACTGGTTCTCAAAGATGGCGAAACGGGAACCATAGATATCGAGCTGCCCAAGGAAGCTAAGGAAGAGATTGCTCCGAAAGTGAAGGCATCTTCTGAGAAAGAGAAGATTATCGATGACAAGAGTGAGGTACATGCTGAGAAGGAAAATAAATCTTCTGACAGGAAAGTAATGCCAAAAGATGCTGAAGATAATTCCGAATCTGCAGTTAGGGAGCCGATTCACAGAAGGAAGACTCATTCAGGCAAAGCGTTTGGACATAATGATAAGCTGTCCGACATTAATGATCTGTCTTCTGAAGAAGCATCAGATTCCCAAGAGCACAGCAAACATGCTGCAAAGAAGCCGCATCTGCCCGCTGAGCCGGAACTTGCACATAAGCATCTGCCTACAAACGAGCTTTATTTTGATGTCATAATGATTGTTTCAATCCTTCTTTATCTTTTTGCACAGACGGAAGGATTTGAGATATTTGGAAGAGAGTGTACTGCCGGAACTGTGCCATACGGGATATTCATGATAATATCCATGATATCACTGTGCGGGCCTTCGCTTGTATTTATGAGAGCCGGCGCAAAGCTCCTCATACAGAATGAAACGAAAAGATATATCTGGAAGAACAGGATACTGCGCATGGCTGTCCTTCTCTTGATATTTACTATATTCTATTACATTTCTGATCTGCTGGGAGGTCGTGACGATTGGGATATCTGGACCTTCATTGGCGATCTTTATTGCAAGGAGAGGATTGTGCCCCTTGCATATATGTATTCTTATATAGGTTTTCTTGTTTGTCTGCCCTTTATAAGACCCATGGCACAAAACATGAAGAACCGTGATTTTATTTACCTCATAATAATAGGAGTGATCCTTCAGACTGTATTGCCTGAGATTGATGACAAAATCTGCGAGGGCAGGTATATAATGAATCCCGCATTTAATGTTAACTGGCTTTTGACTAATTCGATATTCTATCCTCTGGTGGGATACTATCTGCATCACAGAGTGACAAGGGAGCAGATCAAAAAGGTTCTTCCTTTTGCTTGGCTGCTGACAGTGATCGATATGTCCATGATAATATATAACACTTACTATCACACTACATATATCGAAAGCGTAGCAATATATATGGATTATCTGTACTGGGTGGGAATCCTTGCATCGTTATCGATGTTTATGACCATCAAGCTGATACATACCGGCCATCCTCACAAAGAGTCTGTTAAAAAAGTGCTTGCTTCCATAGGCGGGTGCACACTTGGCGTATACCTTGTATTTCCTGCGGTGCTTGACCGAATAAAGGTTTTTGATGATCTGGAGGCTATGATATTCGGTAGCATAACAGGTCCGGCAAAGATCTTTCCGTCACTTTTATGGATACTGATAGTTTACCTGATATCTTTCATACCGGTTTGGCTTTTCAGGAGGATACCTTTTGTAAAGAAGACCATGTGATACGGTCATTTATGTTTTGAGTCTTCATCTGCACGGATCTCGTCTATCTTAGCGAGGAGTTTTGGATACTTTTCACGCAGGAGATTTCTGTGTTCATGTCTTTCGGCACGGTATATCTCATATGCTTTAGGATTATGTTTTTTGAAATATAATTCCCTGCGTCTTCTGGCTCTTACCACGTCATTGATCAGAGTGCTGTCTGATTCTGCCAGTCTGCGGTCCAGATCCGCGTGGTAGCGTACCAGGGCTTCCTTTATGTTTTCAATATTATTGGCAGGATCATCATCTTCATCGGATTCTTTATCTGTGGAAGTGCCGGCCGGATCATTATTCTGAATACCATACTTATCGGAGTTGTCAATATGAGTGGTACTGTGTTCCGTATCATAGACGGCAAGCTGCATTTCCACGATATCGAGAAATTGCTCTTCATCAAGTATTCCCCATGATGGGATCAGTTCATTCAATATATGGTCCTTTTCATCCCATTCGCTTTCAAGCAGTTTTCTGGAAAAGTCGATTGCCAGTTCCTGCATCCGGTTTTCGGCATCCTTTCCGAAAGCCCACTCAAACTGCGCCAGTACCCTGCGGGCATTACCGGACTGAAGGTCCGATTCGCTTGACTGAAGGTTGCTTTCCGCAATTTCATTCTGTAATTCCCTGGCGATATCATCTGCGTTTCGTTCATATATGTAGGGATAACTGTAACCGCATATTTTGAGAGCTTGTTCTATACGAGGTAGAACAGCCCATTCTGAAAGAAGCACTCCGCATCCAAATTCGTGAAGTTCATCATTTATCTTCCCGTCATGTTCTGTCAGAAAGAAACGGATACCTTTCTTCTTAAAATTTTCATAAAGCTTTAAAATATATTCTGCGGCGGTGATATCTATGCTGCTTATGCTGCCTGCATCCACTATCACCACCTTAGTGCCGTTTCCAACCGCTTTTTCAAGATCCGAAGTTAAAATTCCTGCATTTGCAAAAAAGAGGGGTGACATGAACCTGTAAATGACTACACCTTTTATGGGGCGGACATCTTTGTAACGGTCTATGGGGAAGAATCCCTCCTGTCCCGGGATGCACCCGAGGAAGCTTCTTGCGGGCTTGGATGCTCTGATAATATAGATTACGAATGATAGGATGACTCCGGCAAATACCCCGTATACAGTACCGAGGATGAGTACGGTCATGAGTACAGCCATGAAAATAAAGAATTCGATCCTGTCTGCCTTGTAGAGCTTTACGGCGAGCGATATCTCAAGTATTCCGATAAGTGCGGATATGACTATGGCTGTCAATATGGGAACCGGAAGCCAGCCTATGAAGGGGGTGCCAACCAGAAGAATGAGCACCATGGTTATGGAGGCAACAAGGGACATTATCTGGGAACGGACTTTATACTGATCCGCGATGCCGCTTCTGGAGACAGAACCGTTGACCGGGCAGCATCCTGAAAGGGCGGCACCAAACATTCCTGCGGTATATGCTAAGAGTTCCTGTCTTCCGTTTATCTGCTGGCCGTTCTTCATTGCAAAATTCTGTGTGGCAAGCAGTGTTTCTGCTGTGACAACAATCGCTATCACGAGGGATGTAGTGATCATTTCTTTAGGATGTGAGAAAAGCCATGTGAGATCCGGAAATGTCAGGTGCATGAGTCCGGGCTTAGGGGTGTCTAAAAGCCTGACGCCGTGGTCTGCGATCGGTGTGAACTTTCCCAGAAACGCACCGATTATCATCATTATCACTGTCATGGGAATTCGGGGAGATATTTTTTTGAAAATAAGTATTATCACTACGGTAGACAGGCCGAGGATAAAAGACAGGAGATTAAAATTTGTCCGGGCAGAGTGTATTATTTCCGGCACGAGTTCAAAGAGTTCCCCGCGCAGTGCATCTCCGCCGAAAAGCTTTGGCACCTGCATAAGGATTATCTCGCAGCCGATACCTGATATAAAGCCTCCCATTACAGGAGAGGAAACAAAGCGGGTGAGGCGATCGGCCCTGAATATCATAAAGAGTCCCAGCCAGAAAGTGACACATATCGTCAGTGCAGGGATGAGACTTATGGCTTCTTCGGAAAATGCGGTAAGCCCGAGGGAATATACCAATGCTCCTGTAAGTGCCGCAGGGGCAGCATCTACTCCGAATACAAAGCCGGGAGAAGATGTGATGAGTCCGAATAAAAGTATGGGAAGCACGGAACCGTATAATCCGTACACAGGAGGAAGTCCGGCTATCATTGCATATCCCATAGATATGGGAATGGAAATAAAGGCGATTATTATTCCGATGAATATGTCACCGGGAATGTATGACAACTTGTAGTTTTTTAAATTTTTCAGCACAGTCGGGAGAATACCTCGTATCTTTATGGAAATTCGATATCGTATTCAGTTGTCCGGAGTTTCTTCCATGAATTTGTTCAGGCTTCTGTCGGTGTCGGTAGTCTCTTTCATTTTAAGCAAGCGTTGTCCCGGCATCATTTTGCGGATGTCCCTGATATCCGGAGTTTTTCCGGTGAAAATATCCGAACGGTACAGATGAGTTTTTATATCAGGCATAGCTGACTTTGATGAATTGTTATTTTTTATATCGGAATGATCAGAATTCTTGTTTTCCATGTAACCCACCTGCCTTTTATGACATTGTATCATTTTTTATCCCAAACGGAAACTGCCGTGCTTTAATTTGCCCGGGCTTGCTGATATAATATTTTATGCGTTGAAAGTGACCGACCATGGACAATTTGATCCACACGGATTGTTTCGCGCTTCGCGTTCCCACAATTCTACCCACATCCGTAGGGCTTAGTCTTCACTACGCTCTATTGAGGTTGGCGCCTCCGGTACTTTTCTCCCACCGCGGGCAAGATATCGGTGTGAGGAAGTTCGTGGTATATAACAAGTGGGAAGTTTTAGTATAGAATATAAATATGAAGTAAACGACAGACTGGAGATAGATATGCCGGAAGTAATAACGACTGCTCATGGAAGCGGGGGAAGTGATACAAAGAAATTAATAGACGGGATTTTTGCGCCGGCTTTTGCAAATGAGACTCTGCTTGCAATGGAGGACAGTGCAGTAGTGCCGGGGAGTAGAAGGATAGCCGTGACTACGGACAGCTTTGTAGTGACGCCTCTTGAGTTTAACGGTGGGGATATAGGCAGGCTGTGTATATGCGGGACTGTTAACGATCTGCTTATGCGCGGAGCTGTTCCAAAGTATATAACCTGTGGCTTTATATTGGAAGAAGGACTTGACATAAGCCTCCTTAAAAGATGCGTGGAATCTCTGGCGGATACGGCAAAGGAGGCGGGTGTACACATAGTGGCAGGAGATACCAAAGTAGTCGGCGGAAACGGTGGTATGTATATCAATACCTCAGGAGTAGGGCTTTTTGAGGGAGAGACCGTGCCGGATATATCGGCTGCAAATGCTGAAGCCGGGGATGTGATAATAGTGTCCGGTACCATGGGCGACCACCACGCGGCGATAATGGCGCACAGGCTGAATATAGATACCGATATAAAAAGTGATAATGCTCCGCTTACGGAGATGACAGGGAAGCTTATGGATTCGGGAATTCCCATTCATACCATGCGGGATATCACAAGGGGTGGTCTTGGTACGGTGTTAAAGGAACTGGCTGAGAGCAGCGGAAAGGCTTTCTATATAGAAGAAGAAAAAATCCCGGTAACAGATGCGGTAAGGGATTTTGCAAAACTGATGGGCATAGATCCTGCATATATGGGAAATGAGGGCAAGCTTGCCCTGATCCTGCCCGGGGAATATGCGGATAAGGCGCTTGAACTTATTAGGAGCAGTGCCTATGGTTCCGCTGCAGCGGTAATAGGTGAAGTAAAGGCTGAAGAAAAACGTGCGGGAAAACTCATAATGAGGACGCGCATAGGCGGCGAACGTAACATGGATATACTTAAGGGCGAAGGTCTGCCCAGGATATGCTGAGTTTATAAAATGTTTATTAAGGCATAGGGTAGTACCGAAACAGGAGTAAAAGATTTATGAGTGCGAGTATCACCGCAGAAGAATTAATAAAAATGGCCGCCGAAGAGTATTATGTGATCGACCTTCGGGACAGGGAAGCATTTGACAAGGATCATATCGAAGGGGCTTATTTTTTTACACCGGAACAGGTGGAGGCCTTTTGTGAAGATAAGGTTTCGAATGACATTTCAAGCGAAGCATCGGGGGGATCCGGACTGAAGCTCTCTGAAATAGTATCCTCCGGAAGAAAGTTAGTAGTACTCTGCCGTTTCGGAAGGATAAGTGCGGATGCCGTTGATCTGATGCGTGAAGCAGGATATGACGCCTATAATCTGGAGGGGGGCTACGGAGCATACGTTTACCGGCTGGCCTCCGGTGCTGCCGGGGATGATGCAAGGCGCATCGGCATAGAAGAGAGTATTACCAAAACTTTTAAAAAGGATCTTTTTTCCAGATTTACCAAGGGCATAGTAAATTACGAACTAGTACAGCCCGGTGACAGGATAGCTGTGTGCATATCAGGCGGAAAAGATTCTATGTGCATGGCCATGCTTTTCAAGGAACTGCAGAAGCATCATAAGTTTCCTTTTGAGGTAGTTTTCCTTTGCATGGATCCGGGATACAGCGAAGTAAACCGCAAGGTCATTGAGAGCAATGCAAAGCTCATGGGGATACCCCTGACCATATTTGAGACAAATATCTTTGACGCAGTATACAGTGTGGAAAAATCCCCCTGCTATCTGTGTGCAAGGATGCGGAGAGGCTACCTGTACAGCAAGGCAAAGGAGCTTGGCTGCAACAAGATAGCACTTGGGCATCATTTTGATGACGTGATAGAAACCGTGCTTATGGGTATGCTTTACAGCGGGCAGTTTCAGGCAATGATGCCAAAGCTTCACAGCACAAATTTTGAAGGCATGGAGCTGATAAGACCTCTCTATCTGGTCAGGGAGGATGATATAAAGAGATGGCGGGACTATAACGGCCTGCATTTCATACAGTGTGCCTGTCATTTTACCGATACCTGCACGACCTGCAGGCCTGAGGGTGAGGGAGGCTCAAAGCGGCTGGCTGTAAAGCAGCTGATAGCGGAGCTTAAGAAAACAAATCCCAATGTGGAAAATAATCTGCTCAGGTCCACAGAGAATATCCCCTTTGAGAAAATGTTGGGCATCAAGATAAACGGTGAAAAGCATGCTTTCACCGAATACTATGATGTGCCACAGGAAGAACTGGCGGAATATCTGAATGAGCAGATTGAAAAGCATACAAGGAAATAATGAAAATATAGACGAAATTTTCTGCAATAATGATAATCAAAAATACATTGTATAAGTGAAAAAGGAAGAGACCGGTCAGACTGGGGCAAGGTGATTGATAACGGACTGACAGGTTCTGAACAGTAAAAAAAGGACAACGGAGGGAGGCTTATGTCAATACTTGTGACCGGGGGTTGCGGATTTATAGGGAGCCACACAGTGGTGGAGCTGCAGCAGGCCGGCGAAGATGTAGTCGTAGTGGATAATCTGGATAATTCCACAAAAGCGGCTCTTGATAAGGTAGAAGAGATAACCGGCAGGCCGGTTAAATTTTATGAAAAAGATATAAGAGACCGAGAGGGGCTTGAGGAAATATTTACTAAAGAGCCGGAGATAAGCGGCTGCATACATTTTGCAGGGAAAAAGGCTGTGGGTGAGTCGGTAAGGCTTCCCTGGGAGTATTATGATAATAATATACACGGTACATTGGTTTTGCTGGATGTAATGAGAAAGCATGGCGTTAAAAATCTGATCTTTTCATCATCCTCAACTGTTTACGGGAATCCGGATGCGGTGCCGGTGACAGAGGAAAGCCCTAAGAAACCCTGCACAAACCCATACGGTTCCACTAAATCCATGCAGGAGACTATACTTACGGACATTCAGGCTGCCGATCCTGAGTGGAACATTGTGCTGCTCAGGTATTTCAATCCCATAGGTGCTCACAAGAGTGGAAAGATAGGTGAGGATCCCAATGGCATCCCAAATAATCTTATGCCCTATATTACCCAGGTGGCCGTGGGAAAGCTGGAAAAACTTCATGTTTTCGGAAATGATTACCCCACACCTGACGGAACAGGCGTAAGGGATTATATACACGTGGTGGATCTTGCGAAAGGACATGTAAAGGCATTAAAGAAATTCGATGAAAATGGAGGTCTTTACATATATAATCTGGGGACCGGAAGGGGATACAGTGTGCTGGAAATCGTGGAAAACTTTGAAAAAGCTACAGGGGTTAAAATTCCCTACCAGATAGATCCCAGGCGCCCCGGTGATATAGCTGCAAACTACGCTGATGCTTCAAAAGCAGAGCGGGAGCTGGGCTGGAAAGCTGAAAACGGCATACTTGAGATGTGTGCCGACAGCTGGCGCTGGCAGCAGATGAACCCGGACGGATACGGTCGCTGAGCGTTATAGCGCACGGGTGTTGTGACAGATAAAGAATTGGTGGTAGAATAAAATCGCAGTAGGGTTTATTTTTATTTGACATACGGAGAACAGGAGCCTGTTAGGATTCCTGATGCCGGGAAAGGAAGCGGTATGGCTGAAGAAAAAAAGACGCATGGTATAACTGTCAACACAGATGATACCTGGCCCGGAGATGTTTTCGAGGGTGAGCATTATCTTTACAGGAGAGACGAAAACGGCAATCTGATCCTTAATGACCGGGACACCCTGGAAATGTGTTTCAAAATGGGCGAGATTACTGAGGAAGAATATACGAGGGAACTGGAGTACCTGAAGGAGCATGCGGAAGAAATAGGAAAGAGCATTCCGGATCTGAAACGTGGAAGCAAAAAGCTTGTGGCCTTCTTTTCCGCAAGCGGTGTCACGAGAAAGCTGGCATCAAGGCTGGCTGAGGCCATAAATGCAGATCTTCATGAAATAATACCCGAGGAGCCATACACAAAGGCTGACCTGAACTGGCAGGACAGGGGAAGCAGAAGCAGCGTGGAGATGAACGACAAAAGCATACGCCCCGCTGTGGCAAATTCCGTTGAGCATATCGATCAGTACGATACGATATTTCTGGGCTTCCCTATATGGTGGTATGTTGCGCCCACTATCGTATGCACCTTTCTGGAGCAGTATGACTTAAGGGGCATGACCATAGTTCCTTTTGCTACCTCCGGCTCCAGTGGTATGGGCAGGACGAATGCTGAGCTGGGCGGTTCCGCCCTTGGCGCCAGACTGCTTGAGGGAAAGAGATTTCCGGCAGACGCATCTGCAGAGGAGCTGAGAGCCTGGGTAGAGCAGGTCATGGGCTGAGGAAAGTTCCTAAAAAAATACAACATTTAAATGTTTTGTGTGATAGTATAGAACATATAGATAGTGTGTAGGACACACAATACTATCTCCCCCTCACCTTAATGCCCCGGCAGACGCCGGGGCATTATTATTAACTAAAACTTCCCACTTGAATATTCCACTAACTTCCTCACACCGGTAGCTCACCTGACGCCGGGGCATTATTATTAACTGTTCTTTTCTGCAAGAAACTCCAGAAACTCAGTCTCCGGGAGAGGTCTTGAATAATAGAAGCCCTGTATATACTCGACTCCTATGTCCTTCATGGCTTTCATCTGCTCCTCTGTTTCTATTCCTTCCGAGACTATATGCATATCCATCTTATGGAAGATATCAGCCATTCCGGAGAGGACGTGTCTTGTCTTTTCATTATTAAAGTAACCCTGGGTAAATGAATAATCAAATTTTATATTCCTTACAGGCATATTCACGAAATAGTCCAGATTTGATCTGCCTGTTCCGAAATCGTCGAGCGAGAAGGTCACGCCCTTCTCCGAGAGCTTTTGTATATTCATAAGCATGATATCCCTGTTTTTGGCGGCAGCGGTTTCAGTGATCTCCAGATTGATCATCCCCGGATCTATATTATACTTTTCAGTATATTTCAGGACGAAAAGCGCCGGATTCTCGAGATCGAACTGAGCAGCCGAGAGATTTACCTCGATGAACTTAAGACCAAGCTTGCCTGCTTCACCGGATGATATGAAGCGGCACACCTTATCAAAAACTCTGGTACCTATGGGGATGATCTGTCCGTTTTCCTCAGCAAGGGGAATGAATTCTCCGGGGGGCACTATCTCTCCGTCCGACTTCCTGATCCTCGCCAGAGCCTCCGCCACCGGGAAACAGTCATTTTTCACATCATAGATAGGCTGATAGAATACCTCTATATGGTCATTTGCCAGTGCATCGTCTATCAGATCCTTTATCCTGTTCTGCTCCCTGAGGCGGTCTACGAGACTGCCGTCCGCTACCAGTACTTCCTGCTCTGCATCGACATAGGTATGTAAGAAACGGAAGAATTCCTCGGGATCCTTCATTTCCCCGCTGTCAGGTATCAGCAGATAGCTCCCCTTGGCAGGGATATCCTTTACCCCGTCCTTTTGCATCTTGATATTCTTTGCCTTGTCAAACATCTTTCCGCTGCTGTCATATACTACGCAGAAGGTATCGTCATCAATGCGGAAGGCGGGCTCTGTACCAAGAGCCATCAGCGCTCTGGCGGTTCTGACTACCGCTGCCCGTTCCATATTAATATCTACACCCGGTGTCAGGAAGTGGATCTTGGCGGTAAACATTGAGAAAGGCCTGTCAAATCTGTAGCGGTCATTGACATAGATCGACAGTGCATTGGCAGTGAAAAGCCCGGTAGCCGGATCAATGAATGCGCTCGGATTCTCAAGCTGCACATACAGTATGACCATGCCGAAGGCAGATGCAAATCCCACAAGCAGGAACTGCGGGAATATGAATTGTATGAGTGCTGCCAGAAGCCATACTCCCTGCCACAGTAGCATTGCGCTAAAGCGTCTTCCTGATATATCCCGGCGAAAAGTGAAAGCGGTAATGATAGTTGAGAGGATGAAAAGCGCGCACATAAAATATGACACGGAGGTTGACAGACCGTAAGAATAGACTATGCGGCCTGTTGCCTCATATCCTATGGGCAGCAGCAATATGAGTATCTCGCCCACAGCAAAGAAGATATTGTAGACTATCTGAATGATCTTAAGCCGTCTGCCGGAGGATGGGATGATACTGGTCGAAGCGTATATGAAGCTGAAATACCCCTGGAGCGTTAAGAGCATGATGTAGAGCTTGCATACTATCTTAGTGACAGGCTCGCTGAAGCCGTCCTTTACCGCATGTGAGATCATTACGACTGACATGATGTCAAATATGAGACATAAGAAGCATGCAAAAAGTGCTCTCAGAAAAAGCTTACGGTTCATAAGATCAAGCTTTTTCTCCCGAAAAAACATCACAAATATGGTGAATATAATGAAAAGCGCACAGCTTTGCAGCTCAATATTCATACCGTCTCCTGCTTTGAAGAAATAACCCCCATAATGATTATATCAGAAATATCCGCCGGGTTAGAAAAGTTTTAACGATTTGATTCATTAAAGAGCCTGATCAGGTCAGTTCTGTTTGAGGTTCCGGTTTTCTTTAAGAGATTCTTCATATGGAATTTAACGGTATTTTCTGAAATGAAGAGATTCTCCGCTATCTGCGGATTGGAGCATCCCTTTATTACTTCGCACAGCACATCCCTTTCCCTGGCTGAAAGATCATATTTTTTTATGAAAAGAAGACAGCTGTCTTCATCATTTACGGGCTCTTTCTTCAAAGCCGCATTCTCTTCCGGCAGCTTGGCAAAATAGAGCATTTTCCATAAAAGAGCGGAGCAGAATACAGACAGGACAAAGGCAAGCGATGTAAGCGTGATAAGGATAACGGGCGATGCGGCCAGCTTGTCACCCAGAGTGGCGCCTACAGGCTCTCCGATACGTCTGCAGATCAGACCTAAGCCTGCCAGATACAGGGCATTTTCTGACAGGTCAGAAAAAAGTATCACGCCGTATACCGTAAGCATTCCTGCCAGGGCATAATTCAGTGCCCATAAAATCTCGCCTGCAACAGTATAGTGTGAAAGAAAAAGCGAGATAAACGGGCATAAAAGTGAACATACACAGAGCAGCAGTCCGCCGGGACGAGATCTGTCGGTTATTATTCCTGCCAGTATCAGCCCGACTGCATAATAGGCTCTGCTGTATTCCATTTTTACAGTTCCCTCGGCAAATTCAGAAATCGGGAACAGGAATCCCATGTTTCTGGTAATTTCTATCAATATCACTGTAAACAGGGCAATCACTAATATGCGGGTATCAGGCGGATTATGAGTGGGAGCTTGTTTTTTGGCGACATCTTTACCAACAGGTTCCCTGTAAAGTAAAAATGCCATGACTGCAAAGATCAGATATAGGAACAGTGAATAACCGCTGCGTAAAAAATCTCCATCCTCCGGAATGGAAATCAGGTAGGATGCAACGCTTCCAATGGCCCAGCCCATACCCATAGTTATGCCACGCATGTCCGGCAGCGAGGCCAGACAGGTAAAACAGCATCCAAATAGCATGCCGCAAAATACATCCATCATAAGACCGGATATAACGGACAGTGACGGAACAGAAATCAGAACTGCGGCTGTCATAAATACCATTTCGCAGGCGATGGACAGGGTAAAAATTTTTTTCAGATTTGAAGCGCGTTTTTTGACCAAAAAGGCGAGCAGCAGCATTCCCACTGCCTGAAAGGCGTAGTCGATGACATTGGTAAACATTCCTACGGTCTGCTCCGAATAATGATTCAGCAGTCTGTATATCCAGGTTAAGTATCCTGTTCCGCCCCAGGCATATACAGCACCTATCATTAGGCACAATCGTGTTGAGTTTTTCAAATGCTCTTTCTTCATATCTTGTAAAAGTATAACAAAAAAGAAACTCTCCTACTATACAAAATGGGCAAAAGCAGGCAATACTACCCCAAAAACTACCCCATTAGGAATGTATTTCTTTGCTACTATGAAATAGTATTTTTGTGTAGTTAAAGCACATGACTGGTTAAGGAGGGAAGGATAGGATGAAAAAAAATCACAGACGACTCAGAACCGCTATAGTAATGATGCTGGTTCTGATAATGACCGGAAGCCTGTTCCTGCAGAATGGGATAAGGGCAAAGGCCGACGGAGATGTTACGGTAGCTGATTATGCTGTTGATGAAAATGGTACAATGGCGTTTCATGCGGACCGTGAGAATACATATAATGATGTCACTGTTCCGACTGATTATATGTTTGAAGTAACTGCAAGCACAACAATTACCGGGACATTCACTGTAGCTGACGGCGGCAATATTTTCATATTGGATAATCCTGATGCGGGCAGCGAGGGAAGTCTTACTGTAACAACCTGGAATGTTTCACAGGGTGCAGCTGTTATGTTCGGTAATAGTTTTATACCTGTCGGCATGGATCTTTATGACGGTGATGCCCATATTACCAGTATGACAGATGAGTTCATGTGGCAGAACTGGATCTATGACGGAAATGGAAAATGGGTCAGGGATGACAGACCATTAGGACAGTCGGATATAATAGATGATTCCGCTAAATATATATATGCATATAACACTAATGATGACGATGCAGCAAAGTCATTTCTTGCAAGGGAACTCTACTGTCGTTTTATAAGGGTTTCGATGTATGGATCATTCGGTCTGCCTAATGAAGGCTGGGACGGGCCCAATGAAACGAGTATTTCAAACGGTGCCGGACAGCTCCGTGATCGTATAGAAAAAGATGCAAATGGTGATGGAACGATCACTGCGAAGGATAACGCCGGAGACAATGTTGTAATAGACTATTCAACCTTCATAGTACGCTGGGGTTATGATGAGGAAAATCCGGATCAGGAAGTAGTCAGCAAACTCAGGGTATACTATAGCAGCGCCATAGGCAGTGATGGTGTGCTTGTAAATACAGATTATTCTCATAATGCAAGAACCGGAAGTACCTCGGGAAGCGGCCACTGGTATCTCAGAAGGCTTGACAGTGACAAAACCTCGTTTGCAGGCGAAACTGCAAATGGCTGCCTTATTAAGGATGATCCCGATGGCAACGTTACAGTCGGCGGAAATGCATGCCTTACAAGCAAGGTAAATACAGACGGCCTGTTTACCATCGAATTGTCCACAAGGGAATTCTACTACAATGGTGAAGGTTACGGTGCTTACTCAGGACGTTACAATGGATTTATCCGTGTCCTTGAGCCTGGTGAACCTTATCTGGGGATTACCGGAGAAGGCGAAAACAAGAATTTCGGACCTCTTGGAGTAAATGATGCCAATAGTGATACCATATGGAAAGCAGGTGATGATACCATAGCCACAACCTATATAGGGTATTCTTCCGTTTATTTAGATACGCTTGGCAATATGGGTGACCTGACAATTACAGGTGTTGAACTTGCAGATGCATCACTTGCTGACGGCGTGACTATAACAAACGAAGGTGGTGGAAGATTCAAATTAACTTTCGCTTCAAATTACTATGACCTAATACCTCTGACCCTTACCTACAGCAACGGCCGGTCATATTCACTGACGCTTCAGCGTATAGGTCTGGTATTCAGATATCTGTATCTGTCAGGTAATAGAGGAGAAATATTCTGCAGCTGTAATAACAGCATTGCCGATTTTAACTGTGATTATAATGACGGAGAACAGATAGTCGTATTTGCAACTTATTATCATCCCAGCAATGATCTGACAGCATCAGGCGGAAGCAATCTGTATCTCAGTGTTAATTATGACGATGGCAACAGTGAGATCATATACCACGAGGATGGTGATCATGATTTTAACGGATATAAAGAATCTGCAAATGGCGGTGTGGCTACCACATCATTCATAATAGGATTTCTTCCGGCACATCATGATGATGGCAGTGATATACGAGAGCAGACTTTCCGGAATAAGTTCGGAAACACAGGCGGAATGTCTGCAACTGTTATAAACGCCGGTTATGATGATCCTGACAGCTACAGCGGTACCCAGATAGGCTCGGGCCAGGGCGTATATTGGGATGGTGAAGTAAGCTGGGCATCGAACAACTGATCAGGAACAGAAATGGAGGAATGATAATGAATAGCATTAAAAAGAATAAAAGCTTAAATGCAGTCATGAAACTTGCCGGTATCCTGCTGGCGGCAGTACTGTGCCTGTTTCTGATGCCGGCTGATGTTTCTGCAAATAATCAGGATGTTACTATTACCGATGCATCTGCTACCGGCACAAGCATGACTGTGAGCGGTACAACTGATGCCTCTGCCGTTGCTGTGCAGATCCGTGATTCAGCCGGAAAGATCTGGGCTATGGGTACACTTGGCGTGCTTAACAATCAGTTTTCCGGAACTATTTCAAATTTAAGGCTGTCAACCGGCGACTACAGTATTTATGTGGCAGACTACGAGGGCGGAACATGGACAACTGCTCCTGTAACTGTAACAAACGGTGTAGATCCGTCAAAGCCGGACTCATCAAAGTCCTCAAGCTCGTCATCACATACATGCAAGAATCATGACTTCCAGTACAAGATAATTGAATATCCCACCCGTACCAAGGACGGAAAGGCTGCATATGTATGTACCCACTGTGGCCAGATAGATTATGACCACCCCGGTGTTTACGACGGATATATCATCCTGCCTTCTTACTACCAGTTCCAGAAGGAAACAGTGGAGCAGATACAGAATGCTCCTGAAGGTGAAGTTACGGTGGATGCGGAATTCTGGATAAGCTTTATGGATATTGTATATGATGAAATAGAGAAGAGGCCTGACCTTACGGTAAAGGTTGACTTTACTTATTCAAAAACCGATTATACTGTAATCATTCCTGCCGGAACTCCTGCTGAAAGCATACTGAACGGTTCCAGGTATGCAGGATTCATCTATCTGGGATCTTTGTATGGACTGACGGAAAGATAGTTCGGCAAGGGGGCCAATGGAGTTTTGAACAGAAAGCGGGTGAAAGCTAAAACAGCTTTTGCTCGCTTTTTTACGTCATTATTAAGGGAACGTAGCAGTATTGCATGCTTATTTTTTGCTATAATTACAATAGTTTTATAAGTTCGTAATTCGGTACGCTGCGGAGTTTATAATGTCTGTGTAGAGGTGGAAATTTATGAAAGTAGTACATATGAAATGGTCACAGGTTGATGACAGCAGGAAATTGTGGAGCCAGCCGGTTTTTCACCAGCTTATTTCATCCAGGGCAGAAGCAATGGCTGTTATAGATAATAACAAGGAAGTAAAGGCAATATTTGCTTTTACACTTAAGGCCGGAAGGGTAAGGGTGCTGGAATATAAGAGTTTTACCGGAATGGAAAATGACAGTACTTATCTGCTTTTCTTCGAGGTTTTGATGAACTTTTCGGAACTAACGGGAAGAGTATTAAGCATAGATGTTGCCGCAACGGATAATGTGGCGCTGGTTTCCTATCTTGAAAAACAGGGATATGAGAAAAAATATGAATATGTAGAGGTTAAGGGAAAGCTGGCAGATATAAAAATATCAGCGGACGAAACAGACACGGGAGAAGTATCTGCCATCAGCGTAGGAGATCTGAGTTATGCGGAATCACTGAATGTTTCAAAGGTTTTGAATGAAGAGTTGGGAGTACCTCTTGACCGGGTAAATATAGAAATGGATTACGATCCTGACCTGAGCCTCTGTCTGTTTTCGAACAGATCGGCAGAAGATGTCAAAGCAATGATCCTTATAGGAAGGGATGATGAGAACCTTAAGATAGAATATCTTTACATAAGGAAAGACAGTGCTAAAGCTGCTCTTTCACTGGTAAAAGAGACCTGGCTGAGAGCGGGGAAGATGTATAAGGACGATATAAACGTGATATTTGAGGCTATAAATGATGAGTCAGTAAAGCTGGCCAGACGTGTTTTGCCCAACGGAGAGTTTAATGAAAAATACAGATACAGTTTGAACTTAAGAGGATAAGGAGAACCGGGGATATGGATCTGAAAGATAAAGAGAAGAATAAAGCCATAGAATCTATCAAGGTGGACCGGAAACAGACTCAGAAGGAAAAAAATCTTCTGAAAGAGGAGGAAAAAAAATCAGAAAAGCAGCTTGCACAGGAAAAGAAAGAGGCTGCGTTTAAGGCGGAAGTGGATAAGTCCTGTCGTAAGGTATGGATTCGTAATACCGCTATGTCTCTTATCGATTGGTCTGACGGCATTGCACCGGAGCTGGAAGCCGTAGGGAACGTGCCGGTATCCATAGGAAACCATGCAGATGTTATCAATACTCCTGAAATTAAGGCTATTATAAAAAAATCGATAAACGGAGAGGACCTTTCGGATGATGAAATTGTTATGCGGGATACGCTGGAAGAGTCTGAACTTATAGAAGAAATTATATTAGAAGCAAAGTTTCTCAAATGTGAATATAAATTTAGTGAATGGGATGATGAGGAAAAGCTTTTTATAGTGGAGCAAACAGAATCCGATGATAAAGAACTGAGCAAAAGGGCTAAAGAAGTCAGGGCGAATAGAAGTAAAATGATGAAAAGTACCGCTATAAGCCTGGAGAAAAACCAAGGAAAACTAAATGCGTTGGAATTAAAAATGATTACGCTTCTTCCCTTGGATAAGCAGGAGCAGATATTAAAAAAACGTGGATTATCCTTGCAGGATAAAGATGAGGAATATAAAAGGCTGTCCGATATCAACGCAAGAAAATATGAAAAAATGTCGGAAGAAGAGAAAGAAAAATTCGAGATTGATATTTTTATGCGTACATATGTGGGAGAAGAGGACTATCTTAAATACCCTATTAAGCTTAAGAAGTCTGAAAAAAGGGAAATATACAATGCTAATATGACTGAAATATCAAAATATAGCAGTGGTATCAAAGCGTGGTATATGGCAAAAAAAGAAACAGAGATGGAAATAAAGGATATTTCCGAGAAAATGACATTGAAGCGGTCAAAGAATCTGTATGATCTTTATAAAAGATTTACAGAGCAGGAAAAGGAAAAAAAGGAAGATCAAGAGAAAAAGCCAAAAAGTTTTTTTGAAAAAAATACGGAAACAGGCGAAGCATACAGGATGGACCGGTATGATAGCCGTGTCATGGCCTATTTGGACAGGATTGATGAGTTGGGGATGGATCGCAATAGTCTCATGAAAGCTCATGACGCTCTGTTTAAGCTGGAGGAGCTCAACTTGAACTACCGTGAAACAGCAGGCAGGGAGATTCCAAAAGATCCTCAGAATATAATGGTTTATCATGAAAATCTTGGACAACAGGATATAGAACTGAGGGCGCTTGCGGATGAATCAAGAAAGACCATAGGCACACTGTACAGGATTATGGGAAAGTCAGTAGGTTTCTGTAAGGAAGTGGTCAATATCAGGAAGGAACTGGAGGACAGTAATGAACTTCCGAGACTGGCAAAAGAAAATCAAAAAAGGGTGAATGCTATTCTTTGCAGCAAAGACAGGAATGATGAGACAAATGAAAATCTCTCAGCTGAGGAGAAGGAATCTGAAGAGAAAAAGGACACAGATAAAAAAGAAGAGAAGAAGCCCGAAGAGGAAAAGCTCACAGAGCAGGAAGAAAAGGAAAAGCAGGCGCAAGAAGGAGAGAAGAAGCCTGAAGAGAAGAAACCCGAGGAGAAAAAGGACGCAGATAAGCAGGAAGAAAAGAAGCCTGAAGAGGAAAAGGACGCAGAACAGGAAGAAAATGAAAAGCAGAAAGAAGAACTGAAAAAGGCTAAAGAAAAGCTTGTAAGAGATTTTAAAAGACAAGCCAAAAAAGCTGTGAAGCAGAAAAAGTATGAGGAAGAAGAAAAGAAAGCCCGGGAAGAAAAAGAAAAGAAGACGCAGGAAGAGCAGGAAAAGAAAGCTCAGAAAGAGAAAGAAATTAAGGAGAGGGAGAGACTCGAAAAGGAAAGAACAGAGAAGAAAAAGAAGAGTGGGCAGAGAGCAGAATTAAGAATTCAGGCGGAGAAAAAGCGGGAAGAACAAATTGCTAAAACCGGTTATGAGCACATATCTTATAATGAGGGAGTTTACGAATTAAAATCGAAAGAGATTAAAAATTACAAGGTTAAGAGTAAAGCTTATTATGATAACGGTGCAATGAAAAAGAGCAGTCTGAACCGTGTGGAGATTGCCAGCCGGCTTGTGTCGATAGAGGGCACAGAGAACAGGATAGAAACCTATATCGGTAAAATTGAGAATAACAAGCTGCTCCATTTCCTTATAGCGAATATAGATGACATTTCAAAGGATATGGAAGCTCGCGAGTATATCAGGAAAAGGCTTGCTGACAGAATAAAAAGTAATGTGAGCCGTCAGGTTGACTCTGAAGATGGTCTGATGGATATAGAAGAAATAAAAGAAAATGCCCTGCAGGAACTTAGTGGTTTGGAGGAACAAAGAGCAGAGGCTGATGGATCCAAGCAGACGGAAAAGATCATAAGCGGACTATCCAATAGAATGGATCTTTTGTTTGTGAAAAGGACCATAATGAATATAGGTCAGATAACACCATTCAGGAAAAAGAATCTCATTGCCCTGATAGATGATATGACAGAAAAAATAAAGGATAATGATCAGCCGTTTATATATCTTCCCGACGTAGAGCAGAAGGAATTTCAGAACGGATGTGAATGCTGGGCTGATACTACATCGAATCTGCTCCGATATGCAGGATATGATGTGAGAATACGTGATGTAAAGAATTACGGTATCAGGGATGGCTATCATGAAAGTCCTAACTTTTTTGAAGAGAACCATACTCTCTATAATGATATAAGTGATTACTCAGATTATATACTTGCTACTGCAAAGGGCTACTCCCTTGAGGAAAGGGGAATAACATGTTCCACTATGGATGATGTTGGGCTGACTATAGATGAACAGGTTCTTGTATTTAAAGAAGCCGTAGTTAATGCGCTCCGGGAAAATACTCCCATAGGAATTGGATTCAGCAAGCATTACCAGACGGTTGTAGGTATAGATGGAGATGATCTGATATTGAAGAATCCGCTTCGGAATAGTGCTAATGATAAAAACCAGCTGACGAGAAAGAGCATAACTGATATAGTGAGAAAGAGTGCGCTTCAGCATAAGTACCCAAAAGCGAGTGGAGGAAAGGACGATGTTCCCGGGTTAGTTAAACTGTTCCGTCTGAAGAAAATAGAATATAATGATAAAAGAGAAGAGACCGTAAAGCTTTCCGGATCGGGACAGCTGAAATATAATAAAAATGTGGCTGTAACCGATGAAACAGATTTGCAATTAAGACAACATCAGGGAAATTCAATTGCTTTCTACGATTCTGTAAGAAGCGTAAATGTTTATTATCCGAGAGTGAAGCCAAAGAAATGAATATCGTCCTTTACGAACCTGAAATACCATACAACACCGGCAACATAGGCAGAACCTGTGTTGCCGTTAATTCGCGTCTTCATCTGATAAAGCCGTTAGGCTTTTCTCTTGATCAGAAAGAGATTAAGCGGGCAGGCTTAGACTACTGGCCTAAGCTTGATCACTGTGAATATGAAAACTACAGGGATTTCCTGGATAAAAACAATCATCCGAAAATCTGGATGGCAACAACCAAGGCTCATAAGCTTTATACGGATGTATCATTCGGTCCGGATGACTATATAATGTTTGGCCCAGAGAGCAGAGGTATTCCTGAAGAAATCCTTGTGGAAAATGAAGAAACTTGTGTGCGTATACCTATGTATGAGGATACCCGTTCGATCAATCTGTGCAATTCCGTTGCCATAATCTTGTACGAAGCCCTGAGACAGAATGATTTTGCGGGACTTAAGAAAGAGGGCGAGCTGCACAGGCTGCAGTGGAAGTGACCCCTGCTGTAGTTAAAAGCGATCATTAGGTTTATCCCAAAAAAGTTGCTATAATAACAGCCGGAATTACAGTGAAACCGAGGGGAGAAAAAAGATTGATTTTGCTGAACAGAGTTAATTTTTTGAATAAAATGCCGATATGCAGTATAACTATTTTAAATAAACCAAATGGTTGTTATGATCCGAAATTTGAGAGGTGAGGGTGAGTGGGTGAAACCATCCGCATAAAATGCAGCAAATGTGATTATTCCCGTGAAATAAATATCGGGCAGGGGATGTTCGATAACAGGTCGGAGAATGTAATAAAATCATTTGAGGGAGATGAAAAAAAACATGTCAGCACTGCGATGGAAAGCGGGGAGGCGTGGAATTTTTACCGTGCTCCCGGTTTTTGTGTTGTATGCAACGATTATTACCCGTATCCTGTGTTTGAATCGGAAGCTATTGATGGGGGATGTATAATCGGGCGATGTCCGAAATGCCACATTGCAGGCACACAAGTGGAGACAGATACAGCTGGTTTTCCGGGAAGTATGAAATGTCCCATTTGTTCAGGTGAGATTATTTCCGAAACAGCAGGAATGTGGGATTAGACATAAAATTAGTTCATTGTTTTTGAAAAGAGGGTATAATCATGGTAGTTCGTTCAAATCTAAATGCCATGAATAGCAATAGGATGTTAGGGCTGACTAATTCTTACATTGCTAAGGATACGGAGAGGCTGAGCTCCGGGTATCGTGTAAACCGTTCCGCGGACGATGCTGCGGGACTGGCAATCTCCGAAAAGATGAGAAGACAGATCCGAGGACTTAATCAGGCTTCGCGTAACTGCCAGGATGGTGTTTCTTTTTGTCAGATAGCAGATGGAGCATTGGACGAAGTACATGGCATGCTTAAAAGATGTGAGCAGCTGGCAATTCAGGCTTCAAATGAAACCAACTCTGATGAGGACAGATTGTATCTGGACCAGGAAGTGCAGGCTCTGTCTGCGGAGATTGATCGCGTCCACGAAACATCGGTTTTCAATGAGTTGCGTGTATTTACGGATGCAGGTATTGTTCCGGATAAAAACGGACATATAAATGCAAGTGGTAATCAGGAGTCTCCATCATATACCATGAAATTGGGAGAGAATACTGTTACTTTTGGTGTTTTGGATATTAACGGAAATATAGCTGTAAAGAGCGGTGAACAGGCAACAGGTACGGAGAACTCTGACAGTATAAAGAATTCGGCACTGGCAGGACTTACAGTAGATGCTGCCTCAATGGCGGTATCGAAGCTTAACGGATTGTATGGAGGACTCTTTACTGCCGCATCATCAAGTGATATAAAAGTCGGACTTGAGCTTAGCCCCCAGAGTCCGGGAAATACATTGGCGACCGCAAGTCTGTCGATGAGCGCAACAGATTCATCTACGATGATGAGCTATAAGCTGTGGGTGGATACATCGGATTATCCGCTGGATATTTCGGACTCGTCAAAAAAAGCAAATCTGGCTGCAACAGTTGCACATGAGATGACGCATCTGGTGATGTTTGATACCCTTACAAAAGGGATGATAGGCGGAACTAAATTTCCGTCATGGTTTGTAGAGGGTACTGCACAGACCAGCAGCGGAGATAATGGGTGGTTTAACCTTGATTCGAGCTCATCGGATGCGGAAATAAGTAATTATATGTCAAAAATCGAAACCATGCCTTATGGCGCAGGGTACGCAGCGTGTATGTATCTCGGGTACGCCGCCAGTGGCGCAGGCAGTGTTACAAGTGCAAATATTGCAGCTGGATTGAATAAAGTCTTTAAGAATATCGCAGACAACATCAAGGATCCTGATGTTTCCGATACAGACATATTAAACAAGGCGATAAAAGATGCCACAAACAACAAATATTCAGGTATATCTGATTTTGTAAATAAGTTCTCAAGTGCAGGAGCCGGAAGTGATGAGCATAATTTTATGAAGTCTTTTATTACGGCGAGAGGTGTTAACGGTGCCGGTTCCCTTTTTGGTAGTCTGAATGATAGCGAAGCATCAATATTTGGTAATCCCAGTGGTTCAGCAGCCAACTACAAGATAAATAAGGATACCAACTGGTACTCCAATGCTTTCGGCAGCGGATTTACTTTCCCAGAGGATCTTCCATCGAGCGGAGGCGGAGCCGGCGGTGGAAATGACAGAGCCGGTTTCCAGCTGCAAGTAGGTGTGGAAGCTGGTAATCTGCTTTATGTACATCAGTTTAATGCTTCTGCCCGAGCACTGCTGGGAAATCAGCAGATGAGCGTAGCAACAGTTGCCAGCGCACAGGCAACAATGGATATTGTCAAAGATGCTGATACAAGAGTATCTGCAATACGTTCCTATTACGGTGGTGTTCAAAACCGTCTGGAGCATACCATACATAATCTTGATAATGTAGCAGAGAATACGACAGCTGCAGAATCTCAGATTAGGGATACTGATATGTCAAAGACTATGGTTGATTATTCGGGACATAACATCTTGCAACAGGCTGGTTCATCTATGCTGGCGCAGGCAAACCAGAGCCAGCAGGGAATCCTGCAGCTGCTGAGCTGAGAATATAGTCAGATCTTTAATTATTTTCATATATATTCAAATATTCCCTGTATAGCGTCAGATATGTCCATCATCTGGTAAAGATTTATCCTGCCGGTAACGCGGAAGCTTCTCTGGTGAAGGTTAAAATATTTCATCTGTTCGCAGATAACGATTCCGCTTGTATCTGAAGAATCGATAGCGATATGGAGGGGACTCACGGTTGCAACTTTCATGACAGGGCAGGCTATAATGCCACCGTTTTCATTAAAAAATTGCGTGCTCACTACAAGGAGACGGAAGTTGATATCTTTTATGCTTACGATATCGCCCTGATCGGGAAAAATTACCATATTTCGCCTCCTGCCGGATCACCGTAATCAACTTCATCCATCAGCATCAGTTTTCCACCATAGGCAGCAGCTCTTTCTTTGAGCGTTTTGTGCCGGAATGCTCTATGCAGGATTATCTCACCCTGCGAGACAGTAATCTCCAAAGTTTCATCCAGTTGAAAACCTGCCTCTGTAAGTACTTCTTTGGGCAGCCTTACACCCTGGCTGTTTCCCCATGCTTTGATCTGTGTATCCATTTCATTCCTCCATGATGTATATACAAGGTATATACACAGTGTAAATTAAGTGGAGTCGGTTGTCAATTACAGATAACTGAAAAATTCTGTGACCTCCGGTTTCAGGCTTTGTTTTTTTTGTCCGGAGTACTATGGTCCGTCAGGTGTTCTTTTTCCGGACAGCACCATGGATTGGCTTGATAAAAATGCAGAAGTATATTACGCACAGCTCATTAATACCGAGGACTGCGGAAGAGATATGATGGGGTATGGGAAGGTGGCAATACTGGAATAGCAGTCTAGGCGCATTAATAATGTTGTCCCAAATGCGTTTATCCGGTATAATGTATATACATTATACTGGATAACTTTATAAGGAGGTTCATATGGATCAAGTTGCTATTAGAGCCTGGGGCAACAGCCAGGGAATAAGGCTCAACAAGGATATAATGGATAAGATGGATCTTAAAGTTTCAGATGTTCTGGATATTGAAATATCTGATGATACGATCATACTAAGGAAGGCTTTCAGGCACAAGACCTTTGAAGAGCGGCTGGCGGAGTACGGTAACGAAATCTCGGTCTGTGATTTTGAGTGGGGTGAACCACAGGGGAGGGAGCTGCTGTGAAAGATATATGCCAGGGGGATATTGTTAAAATAGGCGGATTCGAAAATAAGCTTTTTGTTGTTACCAGTAAAAATGCATTCATAAAAGCTACGGGATTTCTGCATGTATGTCCTGTTCTTTCGGATGTTGCTTCCGGTCCTATACACATAAAGGTCAGAGGAAAGAAGAATGCCGAAGGTGTAGTCATCTGTGAGCAGGTAAAGCTGATAGATCCCGTTGCCCGTGGAATTAACAGGGTAGATCGATTGAGTTATGATGATGTAATGAATATATCTGATGTTATTCAGGGAATATTCGAGTATGATTAGAACATATATAAAGCCGTTAAGATTTTCATAAAAATAAATTTGATGCGTGAAACCGCCGGAAAATTTCCAACGGTTTTTTGATGGCCACATAATGAAGTACGAGGGGAAAAATGAAAGACATAAATGAAATCGAAGCTAGGCTCCTTGACGGACTGACGGACTCGCAGCAACAGGCTGTAAAGACTCTGGACAGGAATCTTGAGATCATTGCCTGCGCAGGTGCGGGAAAGACAAAGACGATTACCCATAGGATCATCAATCTTATTGCTCATGGTGCTGATCCGGGAAGTATAGTTGCCATTACTTTTACACGAAAAGCGGCAGCTGAGATGAAAGGACGCATATATAAGGCCGGTGAAGAAATTCTCGGGAATACTAAGGGTTTTGCTTCGATGTATATAGGCACTATTGATGCATATTGTTTTAAGATGCTTCAGGATCTGGTGCCGGAATATGCCAAGTTCACTGTCCTTGATGAAGTCCAGGTCAAGATTTTCCTGGAGCGTTTCTCCCATGACGGGACTGCGGGGGATTCCATAGGCATGAAGGGGACTCCGCTTGATACGGCCTCCAATCTATATAATAAGCCGGCCAAAAAGATGGACTATTACATCAATATGATGTCGATCCTGAATTCCTGTTACCATGACAGAAACTATACTAGAAACTGGGATGACAATATCAGGACAAGGGTTGACAGATACCGCAATTGCCTGATGGATCATAAGCATTTTGACTTTTCTCTGCTGATAAGGGAGATGATACAGAGGCTGGATCCCCAGTCTGAACTAAACGGCGGAAACATGTCGGAATTTGCAGAGCAGCTATTTGGCAGAGTGAAGTACCTGACCGTGGATGAATATCAGGATAGCAATCCGCCGCAGGAATACCTTGTAAGCCTGTTTGAAAAATACGGCAGGACAAATCTATGCGTGGTAGGTGATGCGGATCAGACCATTTATCAGTTCCGGGGGAGTGATGAGAGTAATATATTAAGCTTTGCTGCTGCACATGATGCACTTCAGATAAAACTGAATCAGGATTTCAGGAGTACGGATGCGATAATAGATGTAGCAAACTATTCCATAGCGGATAACCACCTCAATGATGAAGACCATATGCAGATGATTCCCGGAAAGATCAGGGGAAGCAGTATGGCATATGAAAAAGGGGATATAGTATGGAAGTCATTTAGCGGATTTGATTCCGAGGCGGAGTTCATTGCTGACAGGATTGAAAAACTGAATGCTTCCGGCGTGCCGTTGTCTGAGATCGCAGTGCTTTTTCGAAGACGCAAGGAATATAACTATGGCGTTGAGGTTGTAGATTTCCAGGCTGTGCTTTCAGAAAAATTGAAAGCCAGAAATATAGACAGCATTGTCGAAGGTATGAATCTCCTGCATCTGACGGATGAGTATACGGCATCAAGGGCGATCTTTAATTATGCGCTGAATAAATTTTTCCCGGAGCGAAGGATGAAATGGATCACTATCCCGCTTACTTGTGACATCCCTTTGCTGAGCCTGTGGACTGAACTGTCCGGATCGGAAAAAGAAGCGAAGGCTGCGTGCGGTGATCTTGATGCATTTATGAAAAAGCTTTGTGACAAAGGTGCAAAGTATGGACATGAGCTTAATATGCAGCAGATTTTCCAGGATTTTATTTCTCACTTTTCATTTATGTCGGATACGGAAAAAAGATCTGAAACCATCAAATATAATCTTGGAAAATTCAGTAAGGTCATAGCAGACTTTGAGCTGTTTTATTTCAAGGAAAATCCATCATACAAGCTGACGCAGTTCATATACCATCTGCAGCATGTGGCAGAGAATCTTTACCCCGAGGGTGAACAGGATAATGCGATGATCAGGGGGGATGCTGTCAGGCTGATGACAGTGCACCAGTCCAAGGGTATGGAATTTACTGCGGTGTTTATTCCGGCGCTGTGTAATGGAATTTTTCCCGGAGGGCAGTTCCCGGCATACGGAGGAAAGATTTATGGGATTACGGATCTTTTCGATCTTATGAACGGAGCTAACTGGTTCCCGAACCGAAATATTTACAATACCACCATCGAGGGGGAACGGAAGCTTTTCTATGTGGCGGTGACAAGGGCAAAGAAATACCTTTTCCTTACATACAGTACAGCATACGGGGAAAAGGCTGAGTACAGGTCAGTGTTTTTGGATGAGGTATGCCGGTCAAAGTTTATTGAGGAATATGAAGAAATGAGGAACTATTCGGCTGAGCACCTGCCATCTATGCGTGAGGAGCCACTTCCCATGGTACTGAACTTTTCACTTTTGTCGAATTATTTCGATTGCCCATACCGTTTTAAGCTGTCTAATTTTTATGGTTTTGTACAGCCGTACTCTTCCGTGCAGGGATACGGAACCATGCTGCATGAGATAATGATGCATATCCATCGTGCCTGGATCGATGGAAAGAAACTAAATAGCGGTGAGCTGGAGAGGATAGCGGAGGATGCCCTATACCTCCCGTTTGCTAATACCAAGGAACTTGAGAAGGCGCTGAAGGGTGCAAAGGACTGCGCAAAAGCCTATGTCCGCCAGAATGAGGCCGATGCGGATAAGATGGTCGCATCGGAAATGGACATAAACATAGAAATGGGCGATGGTGTCAGTGTCAACGGAAGGATAGACCTGGTAAGGAAGGTTGATGATGACGGCTCCGAAAAGACAGCGATCATCGACCTTAAGTCCGCAGGAAAGGATGCGGAGCAGTGCCTGAATGCAGAACAGCTCAAGATTTATGCTATCGGCTACCAGGAAGCAACAGGTGAGCCTGCCGATTACCTGATGATCTACAATCTGGACTACCCCGATGGTAAGAAGAATGCTAAGGAAGAGGTGCGCAGGGAAACTCTGGTAGAAACCCGTAAGCTTGTGCTTGATGCCGCCCGCTGCATACGCGGCGACCACTTACCCAGACAGAAGGGTGGTAATTGTAAGAATTGTTATGTGAAGCATTTGTGTGGGAAGAAATGAATAATCCTTCCATTGTGTGAAGTAGCCTTTCATATGACAAAATGATAGCGTGAATCTGTTCAGATGGGGGATATATGAATAAAATTCGAATCTGAATTTGCTTGTCAATGCATCCCACGTGGAAGAATATTATCATCATTCATGTGATCGTTTTGCAGCATATAGTATATACTGAAAAATATTCTGCTTGGTGTATATTACATATGTGAGTTGCCTGACTTCATGACTAAGCCTTATTCATCCGTAGGACAGAGATCTGTATAAACTTAATAGATTTGAGTCATGTAACGCCCGGGGGAGTGTTGAAGTCTTTAGGTATAGTATATCCGGAAGGTTTGGTCGGTTTGAAGACATAGTCGAATGAACAGGGAACCACTTTGTAGAAAAAAACGCAGGGACGGGAAATTTTATAGGAACTATATGAATAATCCCACCATTTCGGTGGGGATGTGTCTTTTACAAATCTGATAGAATTCACTTAAGTTTTATGAAAAGTCATGATATCTTCGATGCGGCAATCGAGGATATTACATAATGTATCCAGAGTATGTGTACTGACGTGTGCATTTTTGCGCAGGCGTGAAAGTTGACCTGCACTGATGTGGTATTCATTGATCAGTTTATACTGGGATATATTCTTCTTTTTCATAGTAATCCATAGTTTGTCGTAAGTGATCAATGGGATACCTCGTGTACCTATTGGTGTGGTTTTTGCGCTGTTGAAACAGTCCCTCTTCGTTGAAATATTAGCCGAAAAATGGTATTATCGATATTAGCCATAAACGGGTAAGGTTTTTGATAAAAATAATAATGAGTTCAGGTAAAATTGTGAAAACAAGGAGTTTAGATATGTCGAGATTTTTCTCAAAAAATAATGTAGTTTTAGGTGCTGTTTTTTTGTTTACGGTAATGGTGTCACTCTGTGGATGTGGTAGCAAAGCGGATTTAAGTGAAAATCAGGAAAGTGTATCACAGAATGTTGATCCTGACAGTTGGCTTTCAATGGTTACGATGCCTGAAGGTAAAATTTATGAACTTGACGAAAAGGGTAAGTATATTTATACGGAGAGTACGTCATATAAGGAAATTGACTCTTCAGGCAGTCAGTTGGGAATATTAGGAATAAGTGGAAATGTAAGTGATAAAGAAAGTGTAGATGGTGTTAACGTCTATGAAGTGTCCGAAGGAAAGGCGGCTATATCCTTTTTAGCATCGGGTGAGATAGTCGATGCATCGGAAGAAAAGTGGCATTTAATCAGTGATAAATCCAAGGAAGTAAATGGAATAAAACTCGATTCAAAAATTCAAAAAGGCGCTGCAATCATACAGATTTCAAATGACGGTATAAATTGGATTAATGAGCAGTTTATTTATGATATTGCCAGTGGAGAAAATGTTGTCGATTTATATGAGACAAAAATGATACAGCAGAATAATGGCTGTTATTACAAAGTAATAGTTGCATATGAAACAGAACGTAAGCAGGATGGTTCAACTGCACGCAAGAAATATGTAGAAGAGTATGAATTTTATATAAAAGATAACACTGAAAAGAGTGCATCTGAAGGGAAACATTCCAATAAAGGGGAGTTAATAAATGCAACTTTGGTTAATGCAGGGAAAGATAAAGGCTATTCTGAACTGAATGAAGTAAGTGATAGCGATTTACATTCAGGATGGGAGATTGGAAGTTTTTCAATTAATGGATATAGTAAAGCTCAAGATGAAAATTTCTTTATCCAGGATTCTAATGACAAGGTTACTCTTACGTTTAAATTGAAGCAGGATATTAATTGTTTAAATGGAAACGAAAATCTTGTTATTTCTTCTGATAAGAATGGACGAGACGATTATTTTCAAATAGAAAAAACAGATTTCAAACGTGGTGCTCTGTTACTTCAGTATACAGATATGAACGGCAATAAGTCTGAAACATTCATGTATACAGATTTTCTGAATGCATATGCAAAAAAAGACCAAGACATACTAATACCGCTTTGGGGTACGGGTGATTATGAAGTGGCACTTGACTATGAAGTGAAAAATAGTGAAGGCCTGGATAGCTATGAAAATTATAAGCTTTATTTTTCTTTTAAGCTTCGAGATGACGGAGACGTTGGTGCTGCAAGAAATCAGTATTATGCTGGAAGATTGTATGAACTGGATAAAAAATATGAATATACGAACACTACACCGTATACTGCAATTCCTCAGACTGGAAGCCAGTTCGGGACATTTAGCATAAGTGGTAATCTTGCGGATATAGATGATGTTGATGGATATGATGCGTATAATCTTATAAATATAAATGAAACTGCTACATTATGTTATCGCCCTTCAGGTAATCTGATTGATTCTCCTGAAACGGATTGGCATGTGGTTGAAGACAAGGATAAAAAAATTAATGGCGAGAAATTAGATGGAAAGATACTGAAGGGAGCTATCATACTTCAGACATCTAACGATGGAGAAAAATGGATCACAGATTTGACAACAACGAATATCGCTGGCAGTGATTATAATCCGGCATTTTATGATGCGAAGGAAATTCAACTGATTAATGGTTGCTATTACAAAGTCATTGTTGCATATGAAACAGAACGCACTATAGAAGAAACAGGGAAAAGCGAATGTAAGAATTATGTGGAGATTTATGAATTTTATTTGAAAGATAATACCGCTGAAGAAATAGCCAACGGAGATCATCCGGACAACAGCCATATTGTTGGAGATAAAACGCATACAATAAATACAGGAACGGATAATGGCTATTCTGGTGAAAATGATATAGATAGTAAAGATCCGCACTCGGGATGGGAACTTGGAGAATTTACTGTTAGTGGTTATACGGATTGTGATGATAAACAAGAAGAAATAGTCTTTTACAAGAACGCAGGCGATGTAGTTGCACTTTCATTTAATCTTAAACAGGATGATATTAATTGTTTAGATGGAAATAATAATTTAAATATTTCATCAGATAAAAATGGTTCAGATACATATTTTGACATTCCAAAGACAGATTTTAAACATGGAATGTTGATTATTCGATATGTAGATTCTAAAGGCCAAAAAAATACAATACCATATACAGATTTTTTAGCTGCATATGCAAGAACAGGAGCTGATACAAGGGTGCAGCTTTTTGAAGAGGGGGAATATGAGGTTGCACTTGATTATGAAATAAAGGATGAAACGGGACTTTTTACTAATTATGAGAACTACAAAATGTTTTTTAAATTTAGAATAGAAAATGGAAATAATATGGTATTTGTTTTTGAGAACAATGCGGACAATAGTAAAGGGAGTGAACTTAAGGATGGAGCTTTAGCAGAGAACGGTTTCATTATTGATACCGCAAATTCTCAATATCTTACTATAAAAGTAGAACGTTATGAACTAACTGATGTGAGTGGAGGAAAGAAGACTAATTTAGTATCTAACAAACCGGCAAGTAGTGGGGATCCATATTGTGAGGCGGGAATTTATGTCGTGAGTTTTACGAACAAAAAACAACAAAATGATACTTCTTATAAAATATTTTATGTTGGTTCAGATCAATACATAAATGTACTGGCTAACTCTAACAACGTATTAACTAAAGAAGATTTAGAAGGTGGGATTATAATCACTGATGATGGTGAAATAATTAAATAGTATGTAGAGAGTAGGGAGAATGTTAATTATGAAAAATATTAACAAAGCAATAGCAATTCTTATGGCTTGTTTGTTATTTCTTACGGCTTGTGGAACTAATAATATGAACACGGCATATGAACCTAAGCTGGTTGAGACAACTTCTGAAATCAATACAGAAGAATCATTATCTTCCGTTTCGGCAAATAATGATTATTTGAATGAAGAGATATCAGACTGTGAATATGTTCCTGATTTTGAAAGTTTAAACGATGAGGAACTGTTGCAATATGTAGAAGATAATATGTATGCCAATCTTGTGGCTGAAATAAGTGACAATGGATACTATGTGGAAGACATTAATGCAGTATATGTTTCGAAAGAGTATCTAGAAGAACTTGCGTATAATTCAAAATCAAATATTTTTTTTGGATATACTCTTGAAGAAGTACATAATATTTATGGGAATGAGAGATTTGTATTTACGCTTGGAGAAAACGGTGAAACAGTTGTTGCACCCTTTGAAGATTATGATGATACATATGAACAAGTAATAAAAAATGTTGCAATAGGTTCAGGAGTAATTCTTGTTTGTGTAACTATTTCTGCTGTAACTGGTGGTACAGGAGGACCAGCAGCGATTAGTATGATATTTGCTGCATCAGCAAAGACAGGAACCATTATGGCATTATCAAGTGGGGCATTGAGTGGCGTTGCTGCAGGGGTAGTTACAGGAATTGAAACTGGAGATATGGACGAGGCTGTTAAAGCAGCGGCCCTGGCTGGAAGCGAAGAATTTAAATGGGGAGCAATAAGTGGTACACTTGCTGGTGGGGTATCTGAATATGCTGGATTATGTAAAGCAAGTAGATTTTTATCATTAAATGATGCCGCAACTATTCAACGTGAAACGGGATATCCACTTGATGTAATCTCTCAATTCCATTCTATGGAGGAATATCAGGTATTTAAAGATGCAGGCCTCAAATCCTTTATGGTAGAGGGAAAGCCAGCGCTTATAAAAACAGATATTGATCTTAAACAGATTGACTCTAAGGGAAGAACTAATCTAGAAAGGATGAGGCAAGGATTGGCGCCGCAGGATCCTCAGGGAATATCATATGAACTTCATCATGTTGGGCAGAGAAAAAATGGAATGTTGGCAATACTGTCACAGGCTGAACATGATAACCCGGCAATACATGGTTTTCTTGAAAAAACGGAAGCACATGCTGCTGGTACAAATTGGGATGCAGAACGGCAAGCGTTTTGGAAGGCGTATGCGGCAATGGTAGACTGAAATGAGGAGTGTCTTGTGAGTTTGATTACAGAAGAATTGAAGAAAAAAAGGGATTTTTATTGTGAAGATGGTGCATCACTTGAACAAATCGAAAATGCTGAGAGGGAATTGAATACAAAACTTGCTGAGGATTATAAAGACTATGTTTTGAAATTCGGAACGGTTTCATGTGGAGGTCATGAAATGACAGGTTTCAGTTCTGATATAAACTATGATGTGGTTAATGTAACGCAAAAAAATCGGAAATCCAATCCACATGTAAATGATCGCTTATATGTTATTGAAGAAACTCACATGGATGGAATAGTTATTTGGCAGGCGGAATCTGGTGAAATATATAAGACGGAGTATAAGGAAAAGCCAGAGATGATTTTTCATTCACTTCTAGAATATGTGGCGACATTTGAAAATAGTGAAGATATTTGATGTTGATATTTTTTAACAAACTGAAGATATTTGTTTTGATGAAAAACATAATTGTACCCACTGCTTATGCGTGATATAATCCACGCATAAGCAGTTTTTCTATATTATGAAATTCTTACGAGCGTCGGCTCATTCTTGTAATTCTAAAATTCCTGCTTATGATTCCAAGAAAACCGGCAGGGATTAAGGAAAAAGTTTGCTCATTAATCCCTGTCAGCAGTCCAAAGAAGGGAGAAAATTATGAGTAAACAAAAAGTAATGAAGAGTTATGATGAACTGGTGTTTAGTGACGACTTTATGTTTGGCAAGGTCATGGAGGATAAGGAACTCTGCCGGGAAGTGCTGGAGTGCCTGCTCCAGCAGCCGGTAGGCGAACTGACTGAGGTACAGACACAGCGTGAATTTAAATATACATCTGATGGAAAGCCTATACGGCTGGATGTTTATAATGAGGACAGCGACGGTCGTATATATGATGCCGAGATGGAGAACCTTAACCATAAAACGGTAGAGCAGCATCAACTTCCTAGACGTAGCAGGTTTTATCAAGGGGCAATAGATATTGATTTTATGGATAAGAAGTTTTCGTACAAGCTTCTTCCGGAGAGCAGGGTGATCTTCATTTGTACGTTCGACCCTTTTGGGCAGGGACTGAGCAGGTATACATTTCATGAAAGGTGTGATGAAGATCTGGAATTATGTCTTGATGACGGAACAGAAAAAGTGTTTTATAATTGTAAGTATGAGGGTGAGGATATTCCGGATGGTATCAGGAATTTATATGAATTTATTGATACCGGTAATGTGAGTGACGGCCTGACAGAAAAATTAAATACTGCAGTTATGAAGGCTCGGATAAATGAAGTATGGAGGACTCAGTATATGAAAGAATGGGTTGTAATACAGGATGCGAGGGAGGAAGGATATCTTGAAAGAGATACCGTAAAAATATCCGAAATGCTTCGTTCCGGAAAAACTGCGGAAGAAATAGCCGATTTTTGTGGCTATCCTATAGAGCAGGTGAAAGAAGTGGAGAAAGAATTGCTTATATCTACAGAATGACATACACATTCATCATCCCCACCGTTTTCGGTGGGGATGTGTTTTTCAGAACCATTCAAAATCTGTAAATTTCCCCATTGACATATAGTCTTTATGTGTTACAATGAAATCACTCGATAAGAGGGATCTCTTTCAGAGATCAATCGGTGCAGTCTGAAAGCACCGATAATCAAATAAAATTCCAAAAGAAGAAACTGAATACGGAGATGTTATTTTTGTGCATTTTTGTCGCTGTACATTGTTTTTGCAGCCGTTAGTTTTGCACGAAAATGTCGTTTTGTGCGGAAATGCCGGAAATTTTTCGGCGGTTTTTGGTCGGCCCCATAATAAGTGTGGGACTGATTTCGCAGAACGTGCTTCGATCGCACCTTGACAACTGCATGATGGAAATACACGGGAGGCCCCCATCCGGGGAAACAGCGCCAGGACCCGCTTAAAGCGGCGAGCGGCTCCCGAAAGTGCTCTTGCATCCGCTCTGGTAACCGAAAGAAAAGATTGGTATTCAGTTACAAATATTTAAGCTGCGGAAATGCAGCAGAAAGGTGGAACTATGACACTTAGAGATTTTAGAAATTGCATTGAGTTCAACATAGAGCATGGCATAAGGCATGCAGTACTTGGCCTGGGAGCTCCGGGTCTCGGAAAGTCCGAGATGATACAGCAGATAGGGGAGAAGTACGGCTACAAGGTGATAGATCTGCGTCTCGCCCAGATGTCTGAGGTGGAGATCGGCGGACTTATCTATCCGAATGAGGACCATACCAAAACCAGATGGCTTGCTCCTGAGATACTGCCGGATGAGGAAAGGGATGGTGAAAAGACTATCCTGTTGCTGGATGAGATTACCTCTTGTTCTAAACGTGTGCAGGTAGCAGCATATCAGCTTGTCCTCGATAGACGAGTGGGGCAATACAGATTGCCGGAAGGCACTTTTGTAATCGCTCTTGGCAACAGGGAGGATGACGACGGTGTGTATGTAAGGCTCGCAGCACCACTGGCTGACCGCTTTGAAATCCACAATATCGACGTGAATTTCAATGTCTGGAAAGAGGACTTCGCTATACCGAATGGTATAAATGGATATGTGGTGAGGTACTTAAACTGCTATCCAGAGTCACTGCATACCCAGAGGAACGGCAATGATGAAATGGTATTTGCCACACCGCGTTCCTGGACCAGGGTAAGCGAAATACTTAACTGTGCTGATGATATAAACAGTCCTGCTGTCAGGTTCAAGATCATTGGCAACATCGGCGATGTTGAGGCACATAAATTCTTCCAGTTCTGTGAGAAGGATTACGGAATAATGATCGATAAGTTTATTGAAGGCAGTATTCCGGCACCCGCTGATCCGGCAGAGATCGAAATGATAATCGATCATCTGACTTCAAAGGCGGCAATTGTGTGCAGATCTTCCGTATCACAGAAGCTTTCTGAAAGAGACCGTGAAATACTTCACGACATCGTTGACTGTATCTTGAGGCTTAAGCGTACTGAGTTTGTTACCTACGCTATGAAGCGGCTGCTGAAGGTTAATCCTAACATCATCAAGTCCATTATTTTCGAAATGGATGATCCGGAAATGGAGAAATATCTTGACCGGATGGATAAAGTGGTTGCCTGTGCATAACAGGCGGCCACGGCGGGGATTCTTTCGAAGGTGCTGCAAAAAGCGTGGCAGAAAGGAGGTACTATGGACTTCAGTACAAACTATCTGAATTTTATCAGAAAGATATATTCACTGGAGAAATCGGAGAGCAATCATCTGGCACTTATGGAACTGTTCAGCTTATTTGAGTTTTCCGAGATGCAGGGGTTTAACACGGATCTTTCCTACGATACTATGAGTACCCTCGCAGGTTTTTACCCTGAAATAATGGATGAACTTGCACATTACTCTAAGCTCAGGCGAGAGAAGTGTTTTAAGAATGCGGCTACTCTGAACAAGATGGCAGAAAAGATGGTGGATGTGCTATGGTTTTACGGGAAAAAGGCCGGCAATCACGCAAAGCCTGCAAATGCGCGTTACGATGCAGGGATGATAAACAACTGGTTTTGGACGGATGATTACATCGTTGCAGGAAATACTATCCTTTATATGGAACTAAAGGATATCAACGGCATAGCCAGAGTTCCCGCGTACCTTGCCCAGAGGTATATTGAACGTCTCGGGCAGGGGAGCCTTAGGATAGGAGAAAAACAGCTGGAGAAAGTTGTGATAGATCCCGGTATCAAGGAGGTGGCTGCACAGCCGGAACTCATCCATACGTCTGTGCTTGAATTGACACAGGGTGTAACAAAAGTAGAGATTCCTCAGGATATATTGGGTACTACGAAGATTTTTTTCAGACTATCGCCGGAGCAGGCTGACAGGTACAGACCGGTTACAGGGTATAAAACAGCTGATGGCGGGTGCCTTCTGTCAAGTAGTTTTATGGGGTCTTACGACACTAGCTGGGGCTATTACTTTCCGCAGGTTAACCTTTACAGGAAAAAAAACAGTCAGGACAGCTTCGACCTTGACTATAAGATGAAATTCGGGGACGCTTATAATGATTTAAGTCATGGTCCGTATTTATCGTTTATTACCGGAGATGCCAGCAGAGCTATGTCACTTTGTAGGGTGAAAGAAACGAAATCCTTTGACGATATTGACAGGATCGGAAGTCTTCTGGTGGATAATATGTGCGAGAAGGAAAGACAGGTTATCAGGAAGGGGGTTATACGTAATCTATACTGTGTCTTTTACGATCGTGAAGATGGACCGATGCTGCAGATATTAATAGGTATTTGCCTGCATTATGCTGCTGATGTTACGGATGTACGTTACAAAGGAAGAAAGTATGAGATATTCAGGGCCTTTAATGCAAATTCTCCATCAGGTGAAAGTCATGCTTTTATGATAGCTGATGAAAACGGCTGTCTCAAGGAAGATGATGATACTGAGAACTATTATAATGTTAAGCAGTATTACATGAGAAGATTCAGGCTGATAAACATACTTAAGTAACCATAACTGGTTAGAACCTATCGGTTCACAGTTACGGTGGTCTGGGTACAGAGCCTGAGTCTATATAAAGGCATTGCTTATAGTAAGCGAGATTAGGAATTTCGTTTACTATGAACGCTTTGCGGGAATGTTATAAGAAGAGAAAGCCGGCTGGGGCCGGCAGACGGGAGGAATTATGAACCAGGAGTTAAAAGACAGAATTGAAGATGTCAGGGCAAATATATTATTGGAGCAGCCCTTTTATGGGACTATACTTTCCCACATCCCATTGGTGGAGGATGAAAGCATTGATACGGCGGCAACAGACGGACGCAGGATAATCTACTCGCCTGAGTATATGGGGCTGCTCAAGGGAAGCGAGATTAAATTCATCCTTCTGCATGAGCTGCTGCACATCCTTCTGCTGCATTTCTCCAGGAGGAAAGGAAGGGACCGTGTAATATGGAATATCGCAACAGATTATGTGATAAATATGACACTGAGGGAGAGCGGCTATTATGGTCCGGATGGAGTGATTTATCCCCATTATAATTTAGGCTGGGAAGAAAAAAGTGCCGAGGTGTATTATGATGAGTTGTACAATTCGGAGGATGAGAGCGTAAAGAAAATGATCGATAGCGTCAGGAGATTGATTGAAAAACCCGAAATATGGAGACTGACGCCATCGGATCTGCTGGGAGATTATGAAGAGCTTTCGCCGGAAGAGGAAGAAGTGCTTCGCCGTATGATCAAGGATGCGATAAAAAAAACGGTGGATATTGGAGGAAAGCCGCCGGAAATCCTTTCAGAACTGTATTTTACAAAGCCTAAAAATCTGCCCTGGGAAAGCCTTCTCAGGGAATACCTGCAGGAAAATGAAGCTGATGATTCCTCGTACTTTAGACCGGAGCGCAAATACCTGCATATGGGGATGATAGTGCCGGGAGCGGATCCGGATGAAACTGATCTCGGTGAGATATGGGCCTTTGTGGATACTTCGGGATCCATATCTGAAGAAACCATTATGCAATTCATGACGCAGCTTAAGCAGGTCCTGAGCTCTTATTCCTGTACGCTGAACCTGGCATACTGGGATACAGATGTAAGTGATGTTCATAAGAATATCTGTACAAAAGAGGATCTGCTGAATTGTAAGCCCTACTGGGGCGGCGGCACGGATGTTAAGTGTGTGTACGAATACATTGAAAAGAACCGGATACGCCCATATCTGATGCTGATACTTACGGACGGGTATTTTGATGATATGCCGATGATTCCCAAAAGCCTGCAGAACAGCACGATAATGGTACTTAGTGGAGATTGCGGAAGGGATATGAGGCGGTACGGGAAGGTGGCAAGGCTGCAAAACAGAAAAAGTTTGCGTAATAATAAATTTCAAATAGAAAGGGACATTTACAATGGGGATTGATTGGGAAGAAATACTTGGAGCTGAAGGTGATGATCTGCAGGACGCATATGATGATGCAGTCTGGGAAGCGGATTCGTATGAGAGAAAGGCTGAAGAACGGGAAAAACAGGCAGAGCGAAACAGGATAAAGAATGAGAGGCATTATATCAACTGTCCGTTCGAACAGAAAGATGAGGCTAAAGCCTTAGGTGCAAAATGGGATCCTGACAAGAAGAAGTGGTATTACACCGGTGATATGGATCCGGTGAAATTTAAGAAGTGGACGAACAATAAAAAGAAATGCATAATAATTGCAGGCGGCAAAGTAAATGCTAAGAAAAGCCCGAAGTCCTAGTACATAGATTGCAAATTAAAGTTATTTAAGAATCGTTGTACGGGCTGAAATGGGTGTACTGAAAAATAAATTTGATGTTTGAAACAAATGCGGGAGACCGCCGGAAAATTTCCGGCGGTTTTTTGGTGGCTTCATAATGAAGTGAGAGGGAATAGTCCGGCCCCGTAGAGTGCCTGCATTATTAAGGAGGTGCAGCAACAAGCAGGCAAGCAGTTAGTTCAGGTATTTAAGAACCTATGTACCAGCATCTGGAAAGATGCACAGAAATCAACAGGAGGATAAAAAATGAAAGGATTAATATTACACGAGTCAGCAAGAGGAATAGACGCGTATGGTCCGGAGAGCGGACTGCTTAAGTCAAGGATGCTCTTTTTCACTGAGGAGGTGACGCCGGCGAGTTCCAATGAGCTTATAGAGTACCTTCTCTTTTTAGACAAGGAAGCACCGGGTGAAGAGATAACGCTCTGCATCAACTCCCCCGGAGGTGAGGTGGTAAGCGGTCTGGCGGTCTATGACACTATCCGCATGCTGGAGAGTCCGGTGCGTACTGTCTGCATAGGAACGGCAGCAAGCATGGGGTCCATTCTTTTCCTGGCAGGCGGGCAGCGTTTAATGCTGCCACATTGCAAGGTAATGATCCACGACCCACTTATAGCCGGACTCTCAGGCAGCAAGAAGGCTCTTGAGCTTGAAAAAGAGGCTGTGAAGCTTATGGAGACCAGGGCGATAATCGGCGGCATCATTGCTGAACGCAGCGGGCACACGCTTGAGGAAGTGTATGAGAAGACCAAAGAAGACTGCTATCTTGATGCAGAGGAAGCCATCGACTTTGGTATTGCTACCGGGATTATTGAAAAATGGTAAGTGCACCGTAGCTATTCATGACAGCCCGAAGCATTTGCGATGCAAATCCTTAATAGTGGGCTGCCGTAACTGGCGGATCCGATAGGTTCTGAACAGTTATGGTATATGACACATGGTAACAGAAAACGTACATACATAATACAAAGGAGAGATTAATATGAGAAACACAGAAGATTTAAGAGAAACTGTTGACCGTTCAAAGTCATTCCGCGTTTTTGCAAAGGACCTTAAGCGCTCGGAGGACAGCCGTACTACAGGGCTTAACAACAATGTTCTGGTGATCGGCATATCTGGCTGCAGCAAGACCGGTTCCTATGTGCATCCTAATATGTTTTCCACCTGTGGAAGCATAGTGGTGGCTGACACCAAGGGACTGCTCTACAGGAACTATGCAAAGGAACTTGAAAAACAGGGCTATGAGGTACAGCTTATAGATTTCGTGCAGCCTGAATACTCAATGGGCTATAATCCGCTGGATGGCGTAGAACGCTACAGGAAAAAAACTAAAATATTAGTTTATGCAGGGGGTTATGAGGATGGCGAGGGACTCGTTCCGCCGGAGTATGAAGAAGTCGAATACGAGACTTACCGCCAGCGAGATGTGATGAGTATAGCCAAGCTGGTGGTTCCGGAAGCTGATGATAAGGAACCCTTCTGGACTGACTCGGCCAGGGTGGTAATAGCCAGCCTGATCGCCTATGTGCTGGAGGTCCTTCCTCCGGAGGAGCAGAATTTTGATTCTGTATCAAGACTCTTCAGGCAGATGTGTCATGATATTGAATACACAGAGCACGGATGTCCTCCTGAAGTGTCATTCTTCAAGGCACTTGAGTTTGAGAATCCGGAGAGCTTTGCGGTGAAAAAATATAAGATGTATGCCATCAATTTCAAGGCGGACAAATGCTGGAGTTCCATCGCGCAGTTTGTGGCAAATGCACTGAATGTCTTTGATTATGAAGAAAATGCTCAGATGCTCTGTCGAAGTGAGGTGGATCTGGCCGACCTGGGAAGACGAAAGACAGCACTTTTTGTAAATGTCAGTGATACTGACCGTGCTATGGACAGTATTGTGAATATCTTTTATACGCAGCTTTTCCAGGTGCTCTGTCGGGAAGCTAATGACAGACCTGATGGACGATTGCAGGTCCCTGTACACATCATGCTGGATGATTTCGCAGCGAATGTGTATATCCCGGATTTTGACAAGATCATATCCGTGATACGTTCCCGTGACATAAGTACCAGCGTCATACTGCAGTCCCTGTCCCAGCTTGAGGGCATGTATAATAAAGGTCAGGCTTCAACCATCATAAATAACTGTGACACCATGCTCTATATGGGAGGGCAGGATGTGGATACGGCAAAGTTCTTTGCTGATAAGGCCGGCAGGCTGCCGGAGCGCATACTTGAGCTGGATCTTGACCATGAATGGGTATTTACCAGAGGCCAGAAGGCCCGTCTGGCTGAGAAGATTAAGCCTTATTCGGCAAGTCCTTCGGATTTTCAGGCATAAGAGATATACAGGATACTGCCGGAAAATTTCCGGCAGCTTTTTTGTGCGTTCATAATAAGTGTAGGAGGTGCAAAACTTCATAAGGTGAGTGGCAGGGAACACCGTGCTAAATGGATCAGCGGACTGATCCGTTTAGCCACAAAACCGACCGTGCAGCGAAATTAGGGATCGCAAGGGCAAATGCCTGCGCCCTATGAAAAAGTAGACACGGTGCTCAAGGCAAATTGTTTATTAGCAAAAAACAAGGAGGAACAAAATATGGTTGGATGGATAATCAAAATTGGTTTGATAATAGCATTTTGCAGCATTTTTCCCGAAAAGCTTCAGACGGGTATGTTTTTTCTGATAATTGCAGCCTGGATTTTCGTAAAGGTGAAAGATTTTTTAGATGCGGAATGAAACGTAGCAATGGAACAGTAGTCAACAGGTAAACAAAATCATAAATAAAAGGAGATACTGATTATGAACACAATGAAAAACTATCCAATGTCACTCACAAGAATAGCAAACAAATTTGGAATGTCACGCGACAATATTCTGTATTTTCTGGACGAAGAGATGGGATATGTAAATGGCATCCGTGAGATTACGGAAAAAGGAGAAGCAAATGGAGTAAGCTACGCATACTGCAGAGTAGACGAGTGTGAATATGATTACTCTAAGTGGTATGTTGTATATGATGCAAGTGTACAGGATCTGATATTCAAAAATCGAGATCATATCAATAGTCTTGATGCTGAATCAGTAAAAAAGTACGCCAAAAATGACAGAATTATCGGACTTGTAAAAGCAGGAGTGTTGATATAGCAGCTTAAGCTATTGAATATTCTAAAATCAATTTCAGGAACTGCCGGAAAATTATCGGCGGCTTTTCGCAGCGTTCATAATTAAGTGGCGGGCTGAAAGGAGGTTAAAAACCGCTTAGGCTGCTCCTTGAAAACACGATTATGGAAATACACGGGAGGCCCCCATCCGGGGAAACAGCGCCACGACCTGCTGCAAGCAGCGAGCGGCTCCCGAAAAAGTGCCTTTGCATCCGCTCTAAAGATTAAATGTGATATAATAAAAATAATGAGACAAAAAAACTTTGTGGTACGGCCCGAGGCATCTGCTGCTGAAGGAGTACAGAATTTTCAAAATGACAAAAGGGGGTAGAGAATGAAATTTAGATTTTGGACGGTTCAAAAAAAAGAAGTTTTGGATATTATTGAAAGCGAAGGTATATATCATCCTGATTTTGAAAAGAGTGGTTATTTGAAGCTGAGACCTAATATGACTAAACTGTATGAATTCTTTTTGGAAACATACAATTCTCAAAATGATGATGATTGTAAAGGGCTTGTTTTCTGTTTTTTGAGAGGGAATCCCAAGGGGCTTATTCCTATTGAAGATTATGATGATTTTAAAGCTTTTATTACTTCAGCTCGCCCTGCTTTAGATTCTCTTTGGAAAAATATTGTGACCGAGGATAGTGTTATCATTTCGTTTGAAAAAGAAGTTACATTTAATTCTCTTAATTTAGATTTAAATGATTTTCAATTTATGATTCCACCGGTGGTTGATTTGCCTGAATTTCCACCGAATTATTTAGAGTATCTGGTAAGAATGCTCCAGAGTGGTAGAGTGATAGAGTCTGCTTTTCCTTGTAATGTTATTCAGGCCCATGTTAGTGATATCAAAAAAGAAGAGATAGTAGGTGTTTATCCGACATTTGACCTGGATGGATACAAGATATGGGATGTTTGTGATTATGGAAGCGGGCGTTTTATTCAGGAGGATCCACCTGAAATTAAATACTTGGGGAGAACATTTTATGGCGTTCGCTATCGATGTGGTGTTTGCGGTGAATATATGCTTAAGTCTAATTGTAAAGCAGAGAGAAAAGTAGTTGCAACAGTTCCTACTATGCATGGACCACTGCATTACAGTAGTATATTCTTTTGCCCCGGATGTGCAAAGTTTTTTACAACTGCTGATTTTGGAATTCCTCTTTCTGTGGGAAGATGTGCTGAGTTCGATGCCGGTGGTGATAGGTTACTGTTTATGAATGAGTTTTACAAGATTGAAATGTTAGGGGCAGATGTTATTGATAACCGTTGATGCCGAGTCTATTCTGTAGGCAGATATGTTTTTGAATGATAGAACAAGTATTTGCGGGAAACCGCCGGAAAAATTCCGGCGGTTTTTTGGTGGGTCCACAATAAAGTGAGGGGATGTCCGCCCCGCAAAATGCCTGCACTATGCGGTGGTAATGCAGCAGACAGGACAGTAGTCACAGACCCGCATCCGCAAGGATGCACAGCAACCAACAGGAGGTAAAGCGTATGAAAGGATTAATTTTACACGAGTCAGCAAGAGGAATAGATGCGTATGGTCCGGAGAGCGGGCTGCTTAAGTCAAGGATGCTCTTTTTCACTGAGGAGGTGACGCCGGAGAGTTCCAACGAGCTTATAGAGTACCTGCTTTTCCTGGACAAGGATGCGCCGGGTGAAGAGATAACGATCTGTATCAATTCTCCGGGTGGTGAAGTGGTCAGTGGTCTTGCGGTCTATGATACCATCCGGATGCTTGAAAGTCCGGTTCGAACTGTATGTATAGGAACGGCAGCCAGCATGGGTTCCATACTTTTCCTTGCCGGTGAAAAAAGGCTGATGCTTCCCCATTGTAAAATCATGATCCACGATCCATTGATCGCCGGACTTTCTGGTAGTAAGAAGGCACTTGAGCTGGAAAAGGAGGCTGCGAAGCTCATGGAGACAAGGGCCATCACCGGAGGCATTATCGCTGAACGCAGCGGCCATACTCTTGAAGAGGTGCTGGAGAAGACCAAAGAGGACTGCTACCTTGATGCAGAGGAAGCAATTGAATTCGGTATAGCAACCGGGATCATTGAAAAATGGTAAGGAAAAACGACCGTGGGGCTTCGAGTGAGCGTACGCGGGTAACAGTAAAGGTACATAAATGTATTACAACAATCCAAGGAGGAATTAAAATGACAAACACTAAAGATTTCAGAGCAACCGTTGACCGTTCAAAGTCCTTACGTATCTTTGGCAAGGGTATGAGCCGTTCTGAGGACAGCCGCGCCACGGGACTTAACAACAATGTCCTGGTGATAGGTATATCCGGCTGCAGCAAGACAGGTTCCTATGTGCTGCCCAACATGTTTTCCACCTGCGGAAGCATAGTAGTGGCTGATACCAAGGGCCAGCTTTACAAGAACTATGCTGATGACCTTAAAAAGATGGGGTATGTGACACAGCTCATAGATTTCGTACACCCTGAGCGCTCCATGGGCTACAATCCGCTGGACGGCATAGAGCGTTACAGAAAGAAAGGCAGGGAAATGATAGATCCCGGAGTCTATGAGGATGGGAAAGAGCTTCTTTCTCCGGAAATAGAGGATTATGAATACGAGACCTACCGCCAGCAGGATGTAATGAGCATAGCCAGGCTGATCGTCACTGAAGCTGACGAAAAAGAGCCGTTCTGGACGGATTCAGCCAGGGTGGTAATAGCCAGCCTGATCGCCTATGTACTTGAGGTCCTTCCGAGGGAGGAGCAGAATTTCGGTTCTGTGTCAAAGCTCTTCAGACAGATGTGCCATGAAATTGAACATACAGAGAGCGGCTGTGTTCCGGAGGTGTCATTCTTCGCTGCACTTGAGACTGAGAATCCGGAGAGCTTTGCGGTGAAAAAGTACCGGATGTATGCCATAAATTTCAGAGCAGACAAATGCTGGAGCTCTATTGCGCAGTTTGTGGCAAATGCACTGAATGTCTTTGATTATGAAGAAAACGCTAATATGCTTTGCAACAGTGAGGTGGATCTGGCAGATCTGGGCAGACGGAGGACAGCACTTTTTGTAAATGTCAGTGACACTGACCGCGCTATGGACAGCATTGTTAATATTTTTTACACGCAGCTTTTCCAGGTGCTCTGCAGGGAGGCTAATACCAGTCCTGATGGACGGTTACAGGTGCCGGTTCATATCATGCTGGATGATTTTGCGGCAAATGTGTATATTCCGGATTTTGACAAGATAATATCTGTGATACGTTCCCGTGATATCAGCACCAGCGTCATACTGCAGTCCCTGTCTCAGCTTGAGGGCATGTATAATAAAGGTCAGGCTTCAACCATCATAAATAACTGTGACACCATGCTCTATATGGGAGGGCAGGATGTGGATACTGCTAAGTTCTTTGCGGATAGGGCCGGGCGGCTTCCGGAGCGTATACTTGAGCTGGACCTTGACCATGAATGGGTATTTACCAGAGGCCAGAAGGCATGCCTTGCCGAGAAGATAAAGCCATATTCGGCAAACCTTTCGGATTTCCAGGCATAAGGATATTCAGGGCAGGGGCATGTCCCCTGCCGGAAATTCCGTTGGAATTCGCGTAGCCGCTAAAGCGGCAGAAAGGAGTATATATGGAACGTAAAAATCTTAATGACATATTACACAGCATAGAGACCGGAAGGGCCATTAGCCCTGCCGGTATACGCAATGTGGCAGTTGCGCTGATGGAAATGAAGGTGCCTAGGATGGTTGAATCAGACTATGACGGACGTGAGTTCTGGACCATAACATTGTTCAAGTATGCTAAACCTGTAAGATTTGACGGAACATACTGGGATGCCGTAGGCGGCATAGAAAAGCAGGCAGTTCTTCATGAAGATATGTCCGGGGAGCTGTTTATGATACTTGCCGGTCTGTACCAGTGGGGATCGGACAATGTAAGGAGATGGCTGTCTTTTGGCGTGGAGGATGTGATGCGGGAAGCCGGACTTGATGTGCAGTATGAAAAGTGGTTTTCCAGGGAAGCCAAAATGTGGGAAGCAGAATATGGAAAGGTACCGTCGGTGGGTGACATAATGAAAATTACTTACGAACTGGAATGGTATGAAGGTCTGAAAGTCCGGCCATACATGGAACAGCCGGAAGAGTGTTTCCCGGACCAGATATCGGAGCCGTTCCGCAGGACCTGGCAAGAGCTGGGGGTTAAGCAGCTTACATTAAAAAGTACTATGGAAAGTGCAAAGCACAGATATATAAGCCTTACCAGTACCTGGATATGGCTGCTGATGGTAGAGGCACCGGGCAAGATATATTTTAACAGTTTGGAAACTGATAAGGAATCAGAGTAGTGCGAAATACACGATACTGCCGGAAAAAGTCCGGCGGTTTTTTGTTGGGTCCATAATTTAAATAGAAGGAGGTACAAAACTTAATAAGGTGAGTGCCAGGGAACACCGTGTTAATCGGATCAAAAAGGATGATCCGATCAACCAAAAAACCGACCGTGCAGTGAAAACATCAGCAAAATTATAAAAAAAGGAGACCAGATATGTATAATAAAATTTATCCAAAGTCACTTAAAAAAATTGCAAGCAGCTTCGAAATGTCAAAGGACAATATCTTATATTTTCTTGACGTAGAAATGGGATATGTATACGGAGTCCGTGAGATTACGGAAAAAGGAAAAGCAAATGGAGTAAGTTACACATACTGCAGGAATGAGTATGATGAGTATGATTACTCTAAGCGATATGTTGTATATGATGAAAGAGTACAGAATCTGATATTAAGAAACAAAGCTCATATAAACAGTCTTGATCCGGAAGCGGTAAGAAAGTATGCCGAAAACGACAGAATTGTCGGACTTGTAAAAGCCGGGGTCATGATGTAACGGCTTTGCTTTAAAGCGGAACCGCCGGAAATTTTTCCGGCGGTTTTCGCATATACCATAATTATATGCAGAGAATCCGGCTTTAATCATGGCAGAGAGGGTTGTGTTGTAATACAATAGTAAACAGCAAAAGTAAAGAAAGGAAAATGTGAAAATGAGAAAAAGTATTAATGAAATCATAAACACTGAGGTGGAAATAAATAATGGTGATGAAATAGAAGGATTGGACGAGGTAACCAAAGACCCTTCCAGGCTGGAATATAGACGTAAATGCCTCAAATCCAAGCTGATGGATATACAAGACACATATATGGGGCGCAACAGGAAATTTACAGGCTTTGTAGAGGATGAAAATGGACGCCTGGATGAAGAAAAGATAGCGTCTTTTATAGAAGAAATGATCAGCAAAAGTTCTTCGGCAGATAGTCTGTCTCAGGAAAAAAGACAGATTATTGAAGACTTGCTCTACTGTGCTATAACAGGCCCATCTGCAATGAAATCCGGTTTTTATATACAGTGCTGGGATTTTTGTTTTGAAAAGTCGCAGACATTTAAAGATATCATGGATGCTGCAAGGGACTCGATTTTTACTGCAAAAGACAGCATTTCCTACATGAGGGATGAAGTGTATGCGATGTGTTATCCGGAGTATTCGTGGGGGCTCTTTAATTTTATGCTCCATAAATATACCTGTGATGACATACTTCGTGATATTTATACGGATGAGGAATACAGGGCAGCGGCATACGAGTATGCGGATGTCACGGGGATAGAATTGGAAGAAGTTCTTGAAAAATGGGGGCTGAAGCCGGAAATCTCTGACGGTGACACTTCTGTTGCCGGATCGCCGGAAGATACGGAAGTGTGTGCCGGAGAAAGCGAGAAACAGGATGAAGCTGAAACGCCGCGAAAGACCGGGAGAATAAGATATGCAGAACCTGACGAAGATCTTTGTGATCCCGATGAATCAGAGTCCCCCTATGCATGGGAGGAAGAATATTACTATGATCCTGAGGCTGAGGAAGAGGCGCGCAAGTTTGCAGAACAGGAGGAAGAATACTACATAGGTATTTGCAGCAAGAGCACAAAAGCCTGGGAGGCACACCTTCCAAATGATAACCATATGAAGGAACGATATATACGTCTCCGAAAGGCAGTCTTTACTGTGGATACATCGGACATAGAGGCCATAGTCCAGGATATGGTGGACAGTTTTCTTCTTTCGCATGGGATTTCCCCTATTTGTACAGACAGAGGCTTCGGGGTTATGGACCATGAGCTTGAAAGATGCGTAAATGCACTTAACCGTAACATAAAAAGGATCAGGTGATATCAATGATAAGAAACAGGTCTGAACTTGATGCGTGCCTTTTTAAAGAATGGCAAGCCAAAAAAGACAAAAGCTTTATCTATGGATACACTCGTGATCGTATGGATGAATCTGCCAGAGCACTTGCCGAAAAAATCGGAGAAGGCGGTAATGCTGACGATGCGAACAGTGGAAAAAATCGTTATATCCGTCTGAAAGCCATAGACATCGCTTTTAATGATATAAACGTGATATCTTATGAGCAATATGAGGAAATGCTCATAGCGTATCGTGAAGACTGTGGCGAGAAGGCGAAGGGGAAATTCAGGGATTTCAATGATCGGAATTCTATCAGGAAGAATGTGGACAGCCTCCTGGATTATTTTCTTCGCAACACCGTATATGAATATTTTAAGTCACAGGGTTATAGCGTAAAGAAGGAGAAGGACACAAGCACAGATACGACAGTAGAAAGAGTGGAAATAAGAACGAAGCAGCGTACATATATAGACCCTGTAGAGCTTTATTTAGCATATTCAGAAAACGCAGGGATATCCGGCAAGGCGGTTGATGTAAAACATGGCGCAAGTGTAGCTTCAGGAGATATTTTATCGCGGCTGGGGGATGATAATTACTTTATGGAATGTTTAAAGCTGGTGGAAAGCTGTAATAGACAGAAAAAGATAGGGACATATTTGCCACTGTATGTTGATGATCGAACCGGTGCCGGTATATATCTGATTGGAAAGAATTTTATAAAGAAGGGGGAGAAACTGTCCCAGAGCTGCTATCCCTGTATAGTAGCTTTAAAGGAGGCTTTTAATGAGGCATATGCTGTTGATATATTGAATCGCAATGCTGAGGATGAGATAGGCGAATGGCTTGATCCGGATGCAGAGGTGGATGTTTCGAGCATTTTGTCGCCGGAAAAAAATATGCATCCGGGTTACCATTACCTTCTTGCTGAAAAGATTGTTGTGAGATATGACAGGCTCAGCGAGGCTAGGACCGTGTTCAGCAGAATGTTAAAGGATAACAGGGCTTATAATGTTTATAGGTACTATAATGATCTTTCTGATGAAGTTTCAGATATACCGGAAAGCTTCAGGGATTACATGTACATTCCGGAAGGATCCGAAGGAATTTCTGAAGATGAGATGGAAAGCATAAGAAGTGTCAGGGAGAAAGAAGATGAGTACATTGAGAAAGAGAATCGCAGGAAGTTAAGAAATATTAATCCAACTTTACATCTTTCAGACTGATGTTCAGATCCGCATAAATACCTACGGGTATATCATCTGTAAAGGAATAGTGTCCAACAATCCCATTTTCAAAGTTGTAAATTGTAACTCGCTGAAGATTGGGATCTACTATCCAGTATTCTCTTACTCCGATGCGTTCATACACCTTGAGTTTGCGCATATAGTCCATGTACTTGCTGGAAGGAGATACTATTTCTACGACCAGATCGGGTCCGCCATGAACCCCTTTATTGTCAAGATTGTCAGGATGGCAGATAACGAGTACATCGGGTTCCAAATAGTTGTATCCGCTCTCATCGGGATAAACTGCAAAAGGTGCGGCAAATACCTCGCAGCTGCCTTTCCTGCTATTAATGTAGTTATAGAGAGTGGTTGACAGAAACATGGATATCCGCTGGTGAACCATCGATGGTGTTGCCATCATATACATTTCACCGTCGATCAGTTCTGCCCGCTCTCCATCCGGAAGTGCCTCTATTTCTGCTACTGTGTGTTTGGTCATTACATAATTCTCCATTAGCCTTCTCCTCTCATGATAGATAGTTTGATCTGCTTTTTCAAGCCTAAATAAAGTGAAAACACAGACAGGAAATGTCTGCGTGTATCTGAGAAAATGTGGACTACTCCACCGATACGCGTTACAGTCTATCACCATATGGCCTTCTTGTAAAGAAGGGTACATGTTATAATCAGAGAATCGCATTATATTCGCAAGCATTTTGAGTAGCGGTATGAAGAGACGTTTGCGCAATGCAAAGAGGAAGATTTGCATATTTCTCTTCATTAGTGGTATACTTAACTCTGTATGTGAAATTTTGTGCCTTTGGCTCACTGAATACCCGGGAAAATCATTTGGTGTACGGTCAGGGCCTGAAGCTCTGTCGCCTGCTGATGGCGGCATAGCACATAGACGTTCAGGCGGGAAGATGACAGTGAGATACAATGGATTTTGTAATATGCGGAGGAAATTATGCCATCACCTAAAAAACAGCGTCTCGGCAGAGGACTTGAGGGTTTGTTACAGACTAAATTAGGTTCTAATCCTAAGGAAATGGTCACAGAAAAAGAAGCCGAGCTGCTTACGGCTAAAGACGGTGTGTTAAAGACTGTTCCTATTAATAAGGTAGAGAGAAATAAAGAGCAGCCGAGGCATCGGTTCAATGAGGAGAGTCTTGCTGAGCTGGCTGAGTCCATCAAACAGCAGGGTATCCTGACTCCTATTTTGGTAAAAGACCGTGGTGATCACTTTCAGATCATTGCCGGTGAGCGCAGATGGCGTGCGGCAATGGCAGCCGGGCTTACGGAGGTTCCCGTAATAGTAAGGGATCTCACAGAGCAGCAGATCGCAGAGATCGCCCTTATAGAAAATCTTCAGCGTGAGGATCTGGATCCCATAGAAGAGGCTCTGGGGTATAAGAGTCTCAAGGATAAGTACTCGCTTACAGATGAGCAGGTAGCGGAAAAGGTTTCAAAGAGCCGTACTGCCGTTACCAACAGTCTCCGTCTGCTGAAGCTTGACGAGAGAGTGCGGGATATGGTCATTGATAAGAAGCTTACCACAGGTCATGTCCGTCCGCTTCTTGCTATAGAAGAAACGGATACACAGTACAAGCTGGCGCAGACTTCTTACGAGCAGAAGCTTTCCGTACGCCAGGTGGAGCAGTTAGTCAAGACTTTTAAGACTCCTCCCAAACCTAAGGTTAAGAAGGATCTGGAGAAGTATCAGGTTCACTATGATGAGTTTGCGGGTAAGCTTGCCGAGAAGCTGGGGACCAAGGTTTCCGCTTCCCTCAGCGACAAGGAAAAGGGAAAGATCGAGATAGAGTTCTACAGCAGCGATGAATTTGAAAAGTTTTTTGAGTTGCTGATGCAGTAATATTCATTATTTATATACTATTCATTAGTATATTGCTTATTTTATTAAGGAAGGTTTTATGAACAGCGGTATAATGACGGCAATAGGCCTGGGATCAGTGGATCCTGCCATTTTCCTGATAATAGCATATGTACTCCTGATCGCAGCCATAGTGCTTCTGATAGTGATGATAGTTAAGCTGAACAAGCTTAAGGAACGCTATGAGAAATTTATGCTGGGTTCGTCGGCTGTTTCTCTGGAAGAAGACATTGCCACACTCACGGAGAATGTCAATATCCTGATCGCCAATGACCAGACCAATGCCGATGATATCGCAAAGCTTTTTAAGAAGCATCGTACTGCTTTCCAGAAGATGGGCATGGTTAAATACGATGCTTTCAAGGAAATGGGCGGTAAGCTCAGTTTTTCCCTGGTTCTTCTTGATGAAAATAATGACGGTGTGTTGCTGGATTCCGTGCAGTCCAGCAGCGGATGCTATTCCTATACCAAGGAAATAAGGGCAGGAAAGTGCAGCATAGAACTTTCTCCGGAAGAAGCGGAAGCTGTGAAGATTGCGGTAAGCGGTAACTGAGGTAATAAAGGCTGCTTTCAATTGCGGGCTGCCGTAATCGTCTGCTGTCATTGAAGCGCCATACAGTAAGAGCGGTAAGAAAAATTTTTTATTATATATAAGGAGTCCGAGACTCCGGGAGGAATCATGCTTGACATTAAATTTTTAAGAGAAAACCCTGATGCGGTAAAGGAAAACATCAAAAAGAAATTCCAGGACGATAAGCTTCCTCTTGTTGACGAGGTAATAGCTCTCGACAAGGAAAGACGCGAGTCCCAGCGCGAGGCTGACGACCTGAAGGCAGCAAGGAATGCACTGTCCAAGCAGATCGGTGCTCTTATGAAAGAGGGCAAAAAGGACGAGGCTGAGAAGGTAAAGGCTGAGGTACAGGCTGATGCCGAGAAGCTTGCTGCTCTGGAAGCTAAGCAGTCCGAGCTGGAGGAAAAGGTTACAAAGATAATGATGGTAATCCCGCAGATGATCGATCCTTCTGTTCCTGTCGGTAAGGACGATTCCGAAAATGTCGAGATCGAGAGGTTCGGCGAGCCTGTAGTTCCTGATTTTGAGATCCCTTACCATACAGACATAATGGAGAGATTTAACGGTATCGATCTGGATGCCGCAAGGCGCGTGGCCGGAAACGGTTTCTACTATTTAATGGGTGATATTGCAAGGCTTCATTCCGCAGTTATCGCATATGCAAGAGATTTTATGATAGGAAGAGGATTCACATATTGTGTTCCGCCTTTCATGATCCGTTCAAATGTGGTTACGGGTGTAATGAGTTTCGCCGAGATGGATGCCATGATGTACAAGATAGAGGGCGAGGATCTCTACCTCATCGGCACCAGTGAGCATTCTATGATTGGTAAGTTTATCGATCAGATCGTGGAGGAGGACAAGCTTCCTTATACTCTTACCAGTTACTCCCCCTGCTTCCGTAAGGAGAAGGGTGCGCATGGTGTGGAGGAAAGAGGTGTGTACCGTATCCACCAGTTTGAAAAGCAGGAAATGATCGTTGTATGTAAGCCGGAAGAGTCACCTATGTGGTTTGACAAGCTCTGGCAGAATACCGTTGACCTCTTCCGTTCCATGGATATTCCCGTAAGAACTCTGGAGTGCTGTTCAGGTGACCTTGCAGACCTCAAGGTTAAGTCCCTGGATGTAGAGGCATGGAGCCCCAGGCAGAAGAAGTATTTCGAGGTTGGCAGCTGCTCAAATCTCGGTGATGCGCAGGCAAGACGCCTCAAGATTCGCGTAAACGGAAAAGACGGAAAGTATCTGGCACACACCCTGAACAATACTGTGGTTGCACCTCCCAGAATGCTTATTGCATTTCTTGAAAATAACCTGCAGGCTGACGGTAGCGTACGGATACCTGAAGCGCTCAGGCCTTACATGGGCGGTCAGACCGAGATCCGGTAACCTTTATACATACCATAACAAGCGGGAAGTTTTAGTACATAATACATTATGAGGAGAGAGAGAGAATGAGGAGGAGTGTTTTTAAGAGCGTGATGACCACTGCCATGGCTGTGATGCTGACGGCGGTAGTGTCCCTGACTGCATTGGTGACAGTAGCCCCTAAGGAAAAAGCATCCGCTGCGGATAAGACCGGTGCGATTGCCGTAGGTATTGATGTTTCCAAGTGGCAGGGTGCTATCAACTGGCCCCAGGTAAAGGCAGCAGGCGTAAGCTTCGCTATCGTACGTGTGGGAAACGGCAAGAGCGGTCTGGATCCGTATTTCCCGGTAAATATGACCGGGGCGGCAGCAGCCGGCATAAAGACGGGCGTTTATTACTACACCACTGCGGTAACACCTGAGCAGGCAGCGGCTGAGGCGGCGTTAGTCCTTGCAATGATCGAGCCCTATCAGGTAAGCATGCCTGTGGTTATCGATATAGAGAGTGACCTTCACAAAGGAATGACTCCCGAGCAGAACGCTCTTATCTGCAATACCTTCTGTGCTATCATAGAATCGGCAGGATACTACCCGATGGTATATGCCAATAAATATTTCTTTACTCAGAAGATCGGTCCTGTTTACTATGATAAGTGGGTAGCACAGTATGCATCATCATGTCAGATACCGGACGCTTCCATCTGGCAGGCCACCGACAAGGGTACAATGGCAGGCATAGCCGGTCATGTTGATATCGACTATCAGTTCAAGGATTACAGCCAGCTTATAATCAATACAGGTCTCTTACAGAGAAAAGGCTTCTGGTATTACTATGAGAATTATAAGATGCAGCGTAACCGTTTCGCTGATTATGGCGGATTCCGTTACTTCGTGGATGCTGACGGCCACATGGTAGCGAACTGTTTCTATCCTATAGGAGATGGAATATTCTACTTTGATGCATCCGGTCATATGCTTACCGGTTTCCAGAATATTGCTGAAAATACTTACTACTTCGCAGAGGATGGACGTATGGCAAGAGGGCTTACCACTGTAGGTGAGTTCAGATACCTCTTTGCAGAAGACGGCTCAATGGTAAGGGGCTGGTTTAATGACGGTCTCTGCACCAGATATTATTATCCCACAGATGGTCATATGCTTACAGGCTTCCAGACTATTGGTGATAATATGTACTACTTTGATGGCAATGGTGTGATGCTGGTAGGCTTCCAGAAGATTTCCGGACAGACTTTCCTCTTTAGTGCTGACGGCTCAATGGTAAAGGGCTGGTTTAATGATGGTTTCCACAGCCAGTATTTTGCTGAAGATGGTCACATGCTTACAGGCTTCAGCCCTATCGGTGACAAGAAATATTTCTTCGATCAGAACGGCTATGCAATGGCAGGCATCCAGAATGTTGGCAATGGTGTGAATTGCTATTTCGATCCTATTACTTTCGAGATGAAGACAGGCTTTATCTCAGACGGAGTGAATACATATTACTTCGAGCCGGCAACAGGTGCACAGGTTAAGGGCTTTGTTCCTGTCGGCGATAAGTTTTATGATTTCGACCTTAAGACCGGTGCCGCAAAGACCGGCTTCCAGGTGATCAACGGTTCTACATATTATTTTGACCCCGCATCATTTGCTATGCTTACCGGTCTTGTTTCAGACGGAACAAATACCTACTATTTCGATCCGGCAACAGGTGCTATGATGAAAGGTCTTGTACCTGTGGGCAATTCTTTCTGCTACTTTGATCTTAAGAACGGAACAATGCAGGTAGGTCTTCAGGTGGTAAATGGTATACTCTGCTATTTCGATCCTGCTACAGGTGCTATGATGTTTAATACAGTCGTAGTTGCCGAGGATGGAAATACTTACCAGATAGGTCCGGATGGCGCAGCTGTTCCGGTAATGCTGCCTGTAATGTAAGTGTGAAAAGTAACACAATTCAATTTGCATAAATTTTAGTTGCATTTTTGTTAAAAATTTATTATTATAGTGTTCGTGTTAGCGGATTGCTTCAGTCGAATTGCGTTGGAGCAGTCCGTGGACATTAACCGAATAGTGTTTACCGTGTTTCTGTAGCTCAGCAGGATAGAGCGTTCGCCTCCTAAGCGAAAGGCCGGCGGTTCGAATCCGCCCAGGAACATTT
>CAMOJK010000002.1 GCA_946616835.1 uncultured Lachnospiraceae bacterium | reverse complement strand
CGATAGAAATAACTTCCCGCTGAAATTCCTGCTCCTATTACCAAACCCGCAACCAATGCAAAAATAAGAATCCGACTGTATCTGACAAGGTAGGCAAGGAGCTCTATCAGATCGATCTCCCTTTCCCCATCGTTTAAATCTCTGTTCCTTTCATCCTGTGGCATAGCTGCGTCCCCTGTTCCCCCTATAACTATCCGAAGTTTTTATCCCGGATATCTCCACATCAAGCAACATTATTATCCATTCAGTATCTGCTAATCATATGCGCTTCTGCAGATAATTTTAGTACACATATTTACTATATTCAATAGTAAATATTTTTTACTTGTTACAATAAAATCAGAGGACATGTGAATGGATCATAAACCGGCATACATCCAAATAATGCGAGATCTTAGGGAAGATATGGGGTACAAACAGGAATATGTTGCACAGTATCTCGGAACATCCCAGACTATGTATGCACGTTATGAACGCGGAGCAAATGAAATGCCTATACGACACCTTATAAGGCTATGCGAATTATATAATGTTTCTGCAGACTACTTACTTGGACTCTCACGAAAGAGAATAAGAAATATTTAACTGCAGTAGTTTTTCTTTATAGCATTCCGGATATTCAGAAAAATAAAACCACCGAATCAACGCAAAGCATTATGCTTCTTGTCTTATCCAATGGTCGATATGTCACAATAAAGCCGAGGCTCAGTGCACCTTTTCAAACTCAAAAGTATTCAGGAACTTTCTCGCCCTGTCCGCCCTATATTTATCAAGTAATTTTCTTCCACCTTCCCCCCGAATTTCCATTAATATAAGGTTAATTTCGAGAACAACGCCTCTGGATACAGTACATCTACACTGCCACAAATATAACCAGTGCTATAGAGATATGCTGGGATGATGACAGACCGTCAGGCCAGATGCCGCGCCCGGTATCCCCCCGGAAGAATTCAAGTATGAACCTGCATATCCCATAAGCAAAAAAATATGCTTCAAGGGTATATTTATCAGATTTCCGTACTTTCTACATTATGAGCAGGCCGGAAAAGATAAGCAAATTACACAGGCTCTCTGCTGCCTGCACCGGAAAGAAAAGCTTACCCGGAAAATCCTCATTTGGAACCCCCCACGAATATTCAAATCCGTAACAGCAGCCGGCAAAAAGACAGCCAATGCGTCCGAATATATGAAACAGCGGTATCGAGGGGGTGATATGATCCAGCATAAGACGTATGCTCCTGTGGGTAAACTTTGCAAAAATGGCTGCTCCCGCTATCACCCCAAGCATTCCGCCGTAGAAAACTATCCCGCCGTAGATCAGATCATGGAAGAAACCTTTAATTGAAAAACCGGTCACGGCAATGTCTGATACAGCATAAGCGATCCTGCTGCATATGAGCATCATAGCGATACAGCTTGCTATATAGAAAAAAAGCCCCCTATAGGATAATTTTGCCCTCTCCATTCTGAAAGAATTGAATATGCAGACAAAAAACATTCCTATGGTTCCAAAGAGCATATAGGCTGATATGTCAAAGCATAATATTGTGAATACCGGATGTATTGTTCTGTCCTCCTAAATATAAAAGCTGTTACAATTCGTATATAACATTTCAGCAATGCTGTTGCACAGCAGCTTATGCAACATCATACTTATAAAAGCAGATGAAACAGCTGTCCGCCGGCTCATCTGCTTTATTATAATTCAGAGTAATACTATATTTTTAAACGTAGTGATAACTGATTTACTTTACTTATTTCTCATACATCTCGCCCTGCTTTAGACAAACCGTTGCACTGGGCATTTCCTGTGTATAATCAACGTCATGGACCGAGAAACATACATACGCATCAGCATCATCCGCAAGTGTTGCCTCAGGCATATAGAAAGAACCGGACCACTTAAATGATATACTGCCGTCCTCGTTGTCCCAGATATCAAGGTCAACCCCTTCCTGGGCTGTAGCTATACCTATCCAGTCGTCAAGGGATGCGTTTTCTCCGGGAAGCAGATAGAATTCCTCCGGCTTCCATCCCTGATCTAACAGCTCCTTGCTTACACGTCCGGAAACATGGAATACATTCTCACCGTCAACCTTTTCCCATAAAGCACTTTCGATCTGAATAGGTTCCGCAGTCTCCTGTACAGTCTCCTCTGTAGCTTCTGTAGCTTCTGTAGCTGCCTCGGGCTCATCTGTAGTTTCCGTAGCTGCCTCAGCTGCGGTTTCCTCAGTGGCGGCCTCTGTCTCGCTGCTTTCGTTTGCAGGTCTTACAGATGTAATTACAATATAGCTTTTATCCTTCAGGGCATTATACTCGCTTTTTGTCATGGTTACATCATCATATTTTTCACTACAGCTGCAGCTGTCGCATTCTTTATCTTTTTCTTTATAGCTGACTACCACCTCATCATCATCACTCAGGCCCTCTATGGACTCTTCTGACACATCAGCAAAAGCTACGGTACTGGTAAATGCACCTACTGTCAGAAATACTGCTGCCAGCGCACCGAATACTGCCATGCCTCCAAATACTTTCTTCATTACATTTTTCATACTCTATCCTCCTCTTACAAAAAATCCGATTGGTGTATTTTACTAGAAAAGGAACTGAAATTCTATAAAAATGCGATAAACGGTCAGATTTGATGACTAAACGGTCAAAAATCATTTATTTTTCATTAACAACATCCTCCTTTGATGTAAATAAAAAGCGCATACTATCATCTGCGACAGATAAATATCACCCTGCTCTCCGGAAGAAGCTTATATGAATAATTCTTATCCATGAAATGTTTGCTGAAAAGGCTCAAAAAAACGTTGCACCTGCATGTGCCGTTTTGACCGATTTGGGAATGTTCATATTAAATAGAAAAAGCATGCAGTATCTGATAGAATCATCTTAGAAAAAGTTTGAAGGAGAGCTGATCTATGGCGCGTTTAATCGGGGAAACCCCCTTTAATCATTCAGAAATGATATTGTATGACTTTGTAATGAGGGAACTGCCGGATTACATCTGCGCATCTTTTTCTCCAAACATAAGTCTGCGTGAAGGCGAAGTGAAGGAATGCGATATGCTTCTTTTTGTTCCCCATATGGGCGTTTATATTCTGGAAATATGCGGGGCCTCCGCTTTTGAATATTCGGAAGGTGAATATTACTACATATATAAAAACGGACGCAGGGTAAACATGCGTGAAAGACGCGGCGGCTTGAGACTTCGGGGTGTACGTTACCAGGTAAAAGAATATCTGAAAAGAAAATTCAATATCACTCCGCTGGTATATGAGTTTGCCTGCTTCCCGGATATTATGATCAACAATATTGACAGCAGTATACTTCCACCGGATTTTGATCCGGCACATATTATAACAGCTGATGACCTTAAGAGTAGTCTCAGATTTCTGTATAAGCTGATGAGCTGCAGCATATATACCCAGGAAATGACTGCTTCTCATAAGAATGCCCAAGAGAGAGAGAAACTGTTTACGGACCTGACAGACAAAAAGGTAAATACTCTGTTCAGGTTCTGGAATACCGGATGCATGCTGACAGAGAGACCGGAAAATCCGCCTTTAATTTTCTTGAGCTACAACCAATTGAACAGCGAGCGTGCCGAGGAAATAAAGGAACTGTTAGAGGCACGGGATGTATTTGTATGGCGTGCTCCCGAGGATGTTCCTGCCGGAACTTATTATATGGATCACGAAATGCAGGCAATAGAAGCCTGTGACCTGTTCCTGATACTGCTTTCCTATTCATCCCAGGAAAGTAAGGAAGTCAGAATCGAATTTGAAAAAGCAGTTGAACTGAATAAAAAGATCTTCCCCCTCTGGATAGACGACTGTGTGCCAAACGAGTATTACTCCAAGCATCTTGAGAAATATCAATGGCGGAAAATGCCTGTAAACGATATAAATGTGATAGAGGAAATAATAAGGACAGTCAAAATGCATCCCTGATCCTTTTTACCACAAAAAACCATACCTGCTGACATCATTGCAATGCTATAAACAGAATATGGTCTTTAATCTGAATATTATTTCTTCCTCGGGATCCAGGGAATGCAGCGGTTCACGTGCTTCTTGTATTCTGCGTATTCCTCACCGTACAGGTCAAGCAGCCACTTCTCTTCCGTATTGATCAGGACAATTGTCATGATAAGCCAGTTTACAAAGGGAAGGATGAATAGCCATGCATTATGGAACATCAGGGTACCGCCTGTGATCATCAGCCAGATTCCGCTGTACATGGGATTCCTGACCCATGCATATATCCCGTTGGTCTTCAGGATATTCTCGCTAATATTCTTATCCATTCCGGAACGTATCGCACTGATAAACCATACAACAAACCCTGCGATCCAGAGAGCAGCTCCCACACCAACGCTTACCCAGGACCATATACCCGACAGCCATCCTGATTTCAATACAGCAAAAGCCAAAATAATACCTGCAGCTGTCAAGGCGACCATTCCGCCGATCATAAACGGCCCGATTCCAAAAAGAGGAAGCTTCTGATCTTCCTTGATAAAATTCTTCATAACATACTACACCTTCCTAGCAAATCGTGTAATTGTAAGAAGCGGTTAGTTTTATCAAACTAGTGGTAATATTATATCTGAAACCGAACTGAAATACCATAGAAAACAAACAATCGGTCAGATATGATTACTAATCGGTAAATAGGCACTTGAAATCTCTGCAGACTATCTGCTTGGACTCTCACGAAAGAGAATGAGAAACGCAAATACTTGACAATCGTCAAGTATTTTTTTATTATTAAATAAAACAGTTGTCAATTGTCAAGCGTTTTTTGGGTGTATGATATGACCGATATTATTACAGAACTTCATGATATGAGTTACCTGAATTGGACCAAAACCAGAAAGTCCTCCGGTACTGCCGGCTCATTTCTGAAGGCCTATGATGATACCGGAAAAAAGAAGAAGTACTACAAGCTTTCTGACTATGATCAGCTAAACGGTATCGTAGGACACGAATGTATAAATGAGATTGTGGTTCAAAGGCTGCTTCAAAAACTCGGTATCAAACATTTGGAATACACCCTTGTTCATGCTGCTGTACGAATTGATGGAAAAGAGTACGAAACATATCTTTGCGAATCCGAAGATTATAAGGCCCCCGGGGAAAGCAAATTATCCCTCGAAGATTACTACGCAATGGAAAAAGAAAAAGATGAATCCCCGCTTGAATTCTGTAACCGTAAGGGATGGGATACATATATATATGAGATGACCGTGATTGATTATCTTGTTCTTAACAGAGACCGGCATGGGGCCAATATTGAAGTATTGCGTAATCCCAAAAAGAAGGCAGACAGACTTGCTCCCCTTTTTGACCACGGGCTCAGCCTGGTATGCAGGTGTCACACTTTACAGGAACTGGAACACTATGATGTGTTAGAGGATAAAAGAATCCAGTCCTTCATTGGAACATCAAGCGCTTTGCAGAATGTCCGGATAGTTCCGAAAAGTTTTCTTAAAAGACTTCCGAAGCTTACAGAAAATGACATTGCAGATATTTTCGAAGGACTTGAAGATATTATCGGAGAAGCATATATAAATAAAATGCACGATATGATATGGAAAAGGTGGTGCAGTCTTGACAGTATTTGAAATCCTCAACAAAGCAGAAAACAGCAGGCTCCTGGGTTATCTTTTTTATTATGAAAAAAGCAGACGCTTCTACGCAGAGCTTCTCGATGATATCGACGAATGGGAGGTCCCTTTCATTTTTTCCTCTCATATCAAAAAAGGCATACACAGCATAGACTCCATGTGGAGTGCCAAATTTGTAGGACAGCGAATAATCCCGCCCGACAGACAGAATCTTGGAAGCATATTAAAGGAAAACGGACTTAAAGTATACGATGAATACAGACTGCTGCTTTTAAGTGATGGTCAGTGTGCACAGGATGACCTTCGTCTGGCACGGATCCGCGAAGATCAGGTCAGTACAGAAATAAAGAATAGACTAAATAAGAAAGTTCTGGATGTAATGACGCTGGACGAATTCAAGATACTGGTTTTTTTCAAAGACGGAAAAAACTCCTTCGCTGATATAAAAAAAATCTGCAAGGACGATCCTTTATTTGGAAATGTAACCGGCAATATTGAAAACTTCAGAAACATCAAAGTATCTCCCGGAGGACATGGAATAGAATGGGGGGAAGAACGGTTTATTTCAGCTGAAACCCTGAGAAAGTGCAGCGATAATTCAGAAATAACCTATGAAGATATTATCTGTTTTATAAAAACCAGAATGACAGACACAGCTGAAACTGCCCAGATGCTCAACTGTTCAAGGCAATATGTCAATCAGCTGACCGATAAAGGAAGACTATCTCCTGTCCGAAGCACCCCCGGCTCAAATCTCTACCTGAAAAGCGCACTCGAATCGGAGAGTTATTCCTAATAGAAAATCGCCCTAGTGCACCTTCTCGAATTCAAAGGTATTCAGGAACTTCCGTGCCCTGTCTGTCTTGGGCGCAGTGAAAAAAGATGTCGGATCTGAATCCTCCACAATGCTGCCGCCGTCAAGGAATATCACCCGATCGGCTATAGCTTTTGCGAAAGCCATTTCATGAGTAACTATCAGCATTGTTCTCTGCTGCTTTGCAAGGTCAAGTATTACATCCAGTACTTCCCTTACCATCTCCGGATCAAGAGCGGCAGTCACTTCATCAAAAAGCAATATCTCCGGATGCATTATGAGCGCCCTTACTATCGCCACCCTCTGCTTCTGTCCGCCGGAAAGCTGCCTGGGATAATTGGACACCTTTGATAAAAGTCCCACTCTGTCGAGCAGCTGCTCTGCTTCTTTTTTCACCTCATCCTTTTTTCTCTTCTGCACTTTTAGCGGTGCCAGCATCACATTTTCAAGAATGGTCTTGTGTGGAAAAAGATCATAGCTCTGGAATACCATTCCGATCTTCTCACGATATTTTGACTTTCGGTCTACAAGAGGATTAATAATGTTGCCCTCAAGTATCACCTTTCCCTCCTGGATATCTTCCAGACCGTTTATGCAGCGAAGCAAAGTACTTTTCCCGCATCCCGAAGGACCGACCACCACAAGCACTTCACCTTTTTTTACAGAAAGATTTATGTCCTCCAATATGGTAAGGTCATCAAATGATTTTTTTAAATGTTCTATCTTTAGTATCTCTTCCATGGTATACCTCTGTGCATTTACAGTTAATTCTCCCAGCGTTTCTCCAGATATTTCGACAAACAGCTTATAGGCCAGCATGCCAGAAAATACAGCAGAAAGATAGTTGCAAAAATCCCAAACGCTGCTCCCGGTGAAGTCTTTCTGTTAGCCTCTATGATCTGCTGTCCCGTTTTCAGCACTTCCACCATTCCTATCATCATTATCAGCGATGTAGTCTTTATCATCCTCGTTATAAGATTAATCGAAAGCGGGAGCAAACGCCTTGCCACCTGCGGAATGATAATGTAGATATATGTCTGCAGCCTGCTAAAACCAAGCGCCTTGCTGCTTTCATACTGTATCATCGGTATACTTAAAAGACTTCCCCGCACAAGGTCTGCCATCTCAGCCGTTCCCCAGAATGAAAATACTATAATAGAAGAAAGCTCTGCAGAGATATTTTTCCCCGTCAGCTTCGTAAACCCAAAAAACACAATAAACAGCAACACTAACTGCGGCATTATGCGGACGATTTCCAGATAGATCCTCGTTATCGCATTTATCAATGGCTTTTTCTGAGACATAAGCATGCCTACGACAATCCCTAAGAATATGCTGATGACAACGGATACAAGACTTATCTTCATCGCCACTCCCAGTCCCTCCAGGAGACGGAGCATATTTTTTCCTTTTAATAATACATCAAAACCCATACTATCCTCCATGCCAAACACTTTATGCAAGGCACGCACGGCGAATATCAGATTCGTCGTTGCGATCAGACTCCGTATATTTTAAATCTTGCCTTCTTTTCAGCCACTGTTCCTAAAATCGAAACCGGAAGGAGCATGATAATATAAAAGACCACAAGAAGGAACAGGCTCTCCGTTGTGTCATAATAAAGACCTATAAGATCCTTTGCGGTGAACATAAGGTCCATAAGACTTATGGCTGAAAATACACTTGTTTCCTTAAGCAAAAAAATAATGTTTGCAACTATGGCCGGCACACTCATGGCAAAAGCCTGTGGCAGTATCACCAGCCTGAAAAGCTGGGGCTTCGTCATTCCCAGGGACAGCGCGCTTTCTGTCTGTATCTTCGGAACAGATTCCAAACCGCTGCGTATGCTTTCCGTCATATAGCTGCCGCCGAGAAGTCCCAAGCCTATGATACCGCATATCTCGGCTGAAACCCTTATTCCAAGTATAGGCAGACCATAATACATAAAGAAAAGCTGAACCAGCAGCGGCGTATTTCTGAAAAGCTCCACATACACCTTAACAGCAGCGGACAGAACCGGTATCTTAAAATAAAGAATGAAGGCGCATATCAGTCCCAGTGCAAAAGACAGTGCAATACCAAACCACCCTGTTTTTATGGTCAGTAAGAAGGCTTCCGCAAATAACGGTATGTATGATTTTATTACTTCAAAATCCATATACTAATGCTTTCTGTGATCAATGAACCTGGCTAACGCAGTTCCGAAATTCTGTATCAGCTGGAAAATAATTATGAGCAGCACTACCGTTACGATCATGATATCGGCCTGCCATCTGTAGTATCCGTATCTTACGGCTATGTCACCGAGTCCGCCGCCGCCTACTGTTCCGGACATTGCCGAATAGCCAAGCAGTATGCCTGTGGTAATAGTTGCTCCTGTAAGAAGCGAAACCCTTGCTTCCACTAAAAGTACCTTAAAAATTATCTGCAGGTTGCTTGCTCCCATGGCCTTTGCAGCTTCTATGACTCCGGCATCAACCTCATTTAATGAAGACTCCACCACCCTTGCTATATAAGGTGCGGCACAGATCACCAGAGGCACAATGGTCGCGGTGGAGCCGTAGCTTTTTCCCACTACGAATTTTGTAAAAGGTATCAGCAGTATCAGCAGGATCAGAAAGGGAACGCTTCGTACTATGTTACAGATAAAATCACCTATACCATAAATGATCCTGTTGGGTCTTAAACCTTCCTTCCTGGTAACATTTAAAATAATACCCATTGGCAGTCCAAGGACATATCCGAAAAATGTTGATACCAGCGTCATGTAAAGGGTATCCTTTATGCCCACCAGTATCATCTCTATTACTTTCTGATCAAACATCTTCCTTCACCTCCGTTACAGCCAGATTTCTTTCTTTCAGCCAGCTTATCATCTGCTCCTGCAGATCTTCTCCCTCAGGCAGCCCCAGTATCATTTCACCTTTTGCTTTCCCTCCTACATTTCTCGTGTCCGCTTTCAGTATGTTGACCGGTGCATTAAAATTAAGGATCAGGTTGGCTATTACCGGCTCGTATGCTGAATTTTCAGAGAAGACTATACGCACTTTCCTTTCAGCCTCAAGTACATCAAGTGGTGAATATCTTATCTTCGTATCGAGAATAAGTTCCTTTGCAGCATCCGATTTAGGCGACTCAAATATCTCCTCTACTGCGCCCTCTTCCACCAGGTCTCCGTTATCGATAATGGCAACCTTATTACAGATGCTGGTCACAACCGACATCTGATGGGTTATTATCACTATGGTTATGCCAAGCTTTTCATTTATTTCTTTTAAAAGCTGAAGTATGGATTCCGTAGTCTGGGGGTCAAGAGCACTGGTAGCCTCATCGCAGAGGAGTATATCCGGCTCTGTTGCAAGTGCTCTTGCAATCGCCACTCTCTGCTTCTGTCCTCCGGAAAGCTGTGAAGGATAAACCTTCGCCTTTTCCTCCAGGTTTACGGTTTTGAGAAGCTCCTTCGCCTTCTGCCTTGCCTCCTTTTTCTTTACCCCTGCAAGCTCTAGAGGAAAGCAGACATTGTCGGTAACACTTTTCTGCTCCAGCAGATTAAAACTCTGGAATATCATCCCAATCTTGGAACGTTTCTTACGTAATTCCTTTTCGCTAAGAGTTGCCAGATCCACACCCTCGATAAACACCTGGCCGTCAGTAGGTCTTTCAAGAAAATTGATAGTCCTGACAAGCGTACTTTTTCCGGCACCGGACATACCGATTATTCCGAAGATGTCACCCTTCTCAATGGTAAGATTGATATTGTTAAGGGCCGTGACATTTAAGTCCTTTGCCTTAAATGTTTTTGTTAGATTTTTGATTTCTATCTCGCTCATTTTATCTCCTGTTTCGTACAGCTTATGAACTGTACGTTTTGTTATTGTATTAAATGAATACACTAATCAGATTAGTATATTCATTTAACATAATATACCGTGACTGTCCAGATCTTTTATGATTGTGAACAGCCACGGTTACTTAGAATAGTCGTTATTTCGTATGGGAGACGTTATAACAATTCTTTGTTTTTGTACCGATTAGCTTTGTTATCCTTCTTAACTCAGTTAACCGTTTTACAGTTTCTTATTTGTCGTAGAACACTACTGCACCGTCATAAGTTTCTTCGATGAACTGCTGGATCTCTTCAGATCTTAATACAGCCACCAGAGCCTTGATCTTGTCAGAAGACTCGTTGCCGTCATATACAGCAATGATGTTCACATATGTTTCAGCTGCGATTGAATCACTTGCTTCGTATGCGATTGAATCCTGGCCTACAGAATATCCTGCCTCAAGTGCGTAGTTACCGTTAAGTACAACGAATGCTACTTCATCAACAACTCTTGCCACCTGTGCTGCTTCAAGCTCAACGAACTGAATGTTGTAAGGGTTCTCTGTGATATCATTAACAGTTGCTGTAAGTCCTACTCCGTCAGCCAGTGTAAGTAAACCGTTGTCCTGAAGAAGAAGAAGTGCTCTTGCTTCGTTTGTAGTATCGTTAGGTATTGCAATGGAATCTCCATCAGCTATCTCATCAAGACTGCTCTTTGTTCCGGGATAGATTCCAAAGGGCTCATAGTGGATATCGCCTGCATCTACAAGATGTGTTCCCTGCTCCTCATTGAAGCTGTCAAGATAAGGAACGTGCTGGAAATAGTTAGCATCAAACTCACCTGACTCTACAACAAGGTTGGGCTGTACATAATCTTCAAACTCAGTTACCTCGAGTGTGTATCCGTAATCGTCAAGTATATCTGCTGCCTTAGCAAGTATCTCTGCGTGAGGTACGGGTGAAGCTGCTACAGTGATAACCTCGCCGTTGCCGGGTACGATATCAAGAGCGTCTGCTGTGTCTGCAGCAGGTGCAGTGTCATCAGATGCACCACCGACAACTCCGCCTTCAACAACGAGTGTATCTTCGTAATCTGCACCATAGGTATCAAGAAGTGTAGCCTCATAATCTGCATGGAAGAAATTCTCATTACCAAGTGTCTTGATCTCATCATTCAGCCAGCTAAGCAATGTGTCATTTCCTTTTGATACAGCGGGTGCAATGGTATCCTGGCTTCCAAGCTCGGGAATACCTACCACATATCCCTCATTCTCAAGAGCATATGCTATAACTTCTGTATTATCATTTGCCCAAGCTACGCCTGTTCCGTTTTCAAAAGAAGTTTTTGCTGTTGCATATGTATCAAACTTCTGAAGCTTGATGTCCGGATAGTTTTCTTCGAGATATGTCTCAGCCGTTGTACCGGAGATTACGATCACCTGATCATCTGCACCAATCTGATCAAGGCTTGTTATAACATTGCTTTCAGGTGAAACAACACCCAGTGCCACATTCATATAGGGAAGAGCAAAATCAACCTTTTCTGCTCTCTCTGCCGTTACCGTGAAGTTTGCAAGTACGATATCAACCTTACCGGTCTCAAGATACTCAACCCTGCTTGCTGCTTCAGTTGATACGTAGTTTATATTCACTCCAAGATCCTGTCCGATCCTCTCCGCAAAATAAACATCATATCCCTGATAATCACCGTTCTCATCAACATATCCAAAGGGATTCTTGTCGGAGAATACTCCGATATTGATGGTTCCATCTGCCTTGATCTCATCGAGCGTCCTGTATACCTTGCTGTCATCATTGCCGGTAGCAGCTGCTGTTCCGGGATCATTTGCGTTCTCGCATCCTGTAAGTGCAGCCAGTCCAAGGCTCGCAGTCAGGACACCTGTAAGTAAGATTCTGAATAGTTTCTTTTTCATAGTTCTTCTCCTCTTTTTTATTGATCAAATATTCTACTGTCTCAGAAGTTTTAATTGACCGGGCATTTGTAATCTGCACTTGTAAATTTTTGCATTTAAAATGCCCGGTGATTTTTACTCCCGGGCAAATGGAATACTTAAATCCGAAATGACGAATCTCCGTATTAGGCGTATGACAAATGAGCCAGACGCCCGACCACATTACCTGCCCGGGAGCACAGCATTCGACACATACACCAGCAACAGCCGTTTGTCTTTACTGCATTTGCACTCATATTGTCATCCTCCTTTATTAGTATAATTAATTCGCAAGGCCTTGCCTTACGTTGCTCATATTACAGCCATTTACCTAGCAAGTCAATAGGTTGATGTATAGATAATTTTAATCATTAGCAATAAGTATTACTTATCACAGCAGTGAGCAATCCGTTACTGTGATTTAGATCTGTCTTCGGACTTGCGGTTCAAAATATAGATAAATATAAGATAGAGCACTACTCCTGCAATAGTCATGATCAGCCCCTGATTAAGATATGGTGTACGATAAGATAGTACAATATCATTATTTCCTGAAGACAACAGAATACCGATAAAACCCAGATCTGCACGATACACCTTTGCTTTTTCTCCATTTACCATTGCTGTCCAGCCTTCATCATATGAAATCGGAAGGAAAAGTATTGCATCAGTATCTGCATCTGCAGAACAGGTATACGTTCCTTCTGCAGGTTTATATACATCAACATGTAAGGCTTTTTCTGCATTAATCCTGTCATACTTGTAATCATCCCAAGCATCTTTCTGATCTTTATTGTCTTCAGCAAACTCAGCCTCTGTCGCATTTACCTTTTGTTCTATATTATCTATAACACTAACATTACTTTTTTGTTCTATATCTACTATAGCAGCATCTTCAAGGACAATATATCTGTCAAGCTTATCCCTGAATGACAGTTTATCATCCAGTCCCTGTATGCCGGATTCACTTACTGCTGATGTATACAGCATTCCGAAACCTGTTGCAGCTTTATTTTGATATATTGTAATATCCCCATTACTATCTGCTCCATCCTGATTCACGTCGGGTACATAAAGTATCATATCCTCAGATCCGGTAATCATATCACCCTTATCCATTACGTACCTTATCCCCAGAAGTTCATTCAATACATCATTTGCGGGATCCTGTTCGTAAACAACATACTTTTCTCCAAGAGTTCCTCCTCCATAAACTGCCTCAGGCCAGAATGTCCTGAAGAAGCTTTGTACATACTTATTGTATGTCCCTATATAATACGACACTCCCGGATAATCCCATATCATACTCCCATTAAAATATATTCCGCCGGAATATGTTTTTTCTATGCGATAATAGTCCTCATCTGCAGAACTGATCATTGCAACTGTCTCTGCAGTATCGTCTCCGGCATACTCATTATTTCTGATCACTTCTTTGGTAAGCGCCACTCTGTTGTTAAGCGTAACGGAATTGTCTGCGATAATATCCAAAGCTGAAAGCATCAGAATTGCAGGGAGTCCCCACCTGAGTACATACCCCTTTATCCTTCCGGCTCCCATGAGACGGCTGCAGGATACGATTATCGCCGTTACTATTATGGACATGATTTTTACATATTTCATATGCATAAAAATAAAATTACCAGCAGATATCGGTACAGAGTATTTAATTATGAATACGGCAGACGCGATCGACACAAGCACAAGTGTGATCACAGCAGACTTTGACAGTTCACTTCTGTTTGAAACCACATAGGCAAGTGCATAAACAAAAACCGGAAGCAGCACAAATGCAAACCTGTATGACACAGCCGTACACATATTGAATATCCAGGGAAGTACAGGCGTAAGTATCGTATATGCACCAAGCATAAAAGCTATCACCATCAAAATCTTCTTTTTACTCTTTACCGTTAAATCCACAAGCATCGTTATAGTAAACGGCACTACCAGACAAGTGCAGAAAAGCTGGATATTTTCGTAATAATTCAGTATTCCTTCGTATGTAACAGAATCACCCTGAAGATTATTTGAAAATAATCTGAGAAACAAAGACACAAGAGTATCCCTATCGTAAAATGTTGTGAGTACATCCGTGAAGCGATCAAACACGCCGCCATCGGTAACCCTGTCGGTAACTGTAGTAAGCTGATAAACTGCAGGTACGGATATGACAGAAGATATCAGCCCGGCAATCATAACTGCAGACCAGAAATGACCAAACTTAATTATTTTATCTTTATATTTTTCTCCGCTTACAAGTAAACGAAATACCAGGTAAATCGCTGCCGCAAGTCCTATCATATATGAAATATATACCGAGAAAACCAGACAGAGTGCCACCGCAGGCACAAGATATCTTAAAGTCCTTTTATCACGTAGGCTTTTTTCAATCAGAAAGAATATAAGCATTAAAAATACACATGCCGTAGAAAAAAAGTAATGCTGTCCCCAGAGACAGATAAAACCGCTCAGAGAACAGGCATAAGCTCCAAACACTGCAGAGTCTTTTGACAGCCTGAAACACCTGAGAAAAAAAAGTGCAAACAGTCCGCAGAGATAACACCTGACTATAAACATAACAGTTATGGAAAAAAAAGCAGCTTCCTTAAAGCCCCGCGAAAAAAGTATCTCTGCAGGAAGATTAAAAAAATCCATAGTCCAAGACTGCAGATTTATCATATCGAGACCAAGACCTATCCTGTCATTCCAAAAACTCCCGTTTCCAAATGACATTCCCATTAGATTCATGTATGGAACATACTGAGCTGATGTATCACTTCCTACATCAAAAAAAACAGGGTAAGCATTACCGCGCAGATATACGCGAAAACAGATAACAAGCGTTGCTATACTTATAACAGAATAAAACAGTACCGGATGTGAGGCCAGATATTGATATACTTTATATATAACAGATGGTTTCCTGCTCACCGGCTGACTCATATATATAAATCCCTCAGGTTCTTCAGATTATATTCTTATTATGGAAAGTTTAACTAAAACTTTCTACCACAGAAAAATTATTCTTCACTCCACACGGGATCCTGGATCCCCATATAGAAAAGCAGGTCAGACCAGTTCATAAGCTTCATCCTCCCGGTTCTGTCATAGGCTGCCATTCCGATATGATATACTCCTTTAGGGACTGCATCATCTGCTATGTGCACACCGAATCCGGTAAGCTCCGTATTGATCTGATCCTCAAGATTATCATCCACATCTTTTCTGTAGAGCTCATTTATATTTAACTTATAGATCGTGCCATCTTCTCTGTTCTTCAATAATAATTCTTTATCGAAACATGCATTATCTGAACCGATCACAAAACTAAATCCGGCAATATAATGTCCGCAATCCTTGTAGTCACCGCCAAATCCACCGTAAAGTCTGCTAACAGGTCCCTTGCTTTCCACGCTCACATTCAGGCAGGCATCCTCAGTGAAACCGTCTGTGCTCTTAAGCACTTCTGCCTTGCTGTATGGAAGCTCTTCAGGCAATGGCAGATCCGTAACCCTAATAGTAGGCGTCACACTGCCCACAAGATTTTTGTTATAAAAGGGATCAGCCCGGAACATATCCGGATGCAGAGTGTAAAGATGCTTTAATTCCCTTTTCATTCTTTTATTCTTTACCGGATCGTCCCCATCGTATCCACGGCTTAATGACTCATGGTGATACAGGGAAATGTCATTATCACAGGCTATGTAATATCCCATCTCAATAATCCTGAAGCACAGATCCACATCATTAAATGCCACTGCAAAACTTTCATCAAAGCCCCCAAGCTCATTAAAAAGCGGCTTCTGCATCATAAGGCAGGCACCTGTCACTCCCGACAGATCATGTATACCCCTGTTAAATCCAAAATAGTACTCTTTTTCGTCTCCATACTTCTGGTACTTATGAAGCGGTCCAAAACTGGTATTGGTTATACCGGCATGCTGGATAAGATTTCTTTCGGGATACAGCAGCTTGCTTCCCACAGCTCCCGTCCATGTTCTACTCATAATAGAACAAAGTCTTGTAAGCCATTCACCTGCTTCATTATTTAAACATTCGATATCATCATTTAGGAAAAGTATTTTATCATATTTTGATGCTGCAGCTCCTCTGTTGCACATTCTGGAAAAATTGAATTCTTCTTTTTCATAGATATAAGATGTTCCCTTGCATGAAGGTACAGCAGATATAAATGAAAGGCATTCCTCATAACGGGCTTTATTTTCGTCACTACTGCCGTTATCAACAAGTATTACCTCGTAATCTGTTTCCGTTACGGTTTTAGAAAGGGACTTCATGCAAACATCAAATACTTCCGGATGATCTTTTGATGGGATAACAATACTTACTCCGGTATTTTCTGTTGAAATTTCAGGTTTCACCGGTGCACTGTTTTCTCCTCCGAATTTTCTTCCCAGGAAAATATCAGAGCCGGCATAGGACCTGTAGAGAGTCTTCGAAATATGTCCTACCGGAAATGCCATTCCCTTCCTGCACTCAAATCCACCTGCAGCAATAGCAAGCATCCCAAAAAGCCTGTCCGCATCACAGTCCGCAGTAATTTCCTGTCTTATTTTTTCTAAAAGTGAATATCTGAAAGCAAAGAGACTACCTATATAAAATGCATCAAGGTAACTGTCCGGAGACCAATCCGGTTTATGATAAAAATCCGAATATATGCGTTCCGCCCCAGAATCATCAATGATCAGCTCATCTCCGTAAACCAGCGAAATATCCGCATTATCCTTAAAAAAACGGCAGATTTCCGCATTTGCATATCCGCAGACCTCTCCATTTTTTTCACTGTACATTACAACTATATCGCAATCCTTTTTTTCAGCCAGTGACGCTATATCGGAATAGGTAACAAGACACACGGAAAAGTCCGGCTTAAATCCGGCGCCTTTTTTTTTCGACGCCTCTTCCTCAAGCCTGTCATTACCGCCGCGAATATTCTTCAAATATCTGACGCGTTCCTTATACAGTTTTGTCCTTTTTTTAACAAGGATATTTTTTATGAACTTCTTCATCTATGATAAAGTTTCTTGGTCTGATAGTGTGGCTCACTGGTAAGGTTTACGCCAAGACGCCTGAAAGTATTGGTATCAACAGATGAAAGTATTACGCTGGTATGTACCTCTGTGCCACGAAGGTTCTTAAGCTGCTCCATAGCCCTTGCTGCTTTTTCATCCGTAGCTGCACAGACCGAAAGAGCAATAAGTATCTCATCAGTATGAAGCCTGGGATTGTGTCCGCCAAGATACTGAACCTTCAGGTCCTGTATTGGTTCTATAACCTCAGGTGAAATAAGCTTCACCTCATCATCAATGCCCGCCAGAGCCTTAAGCGCATTAAGAAGCAAAGCCGATGAAGCTCCCAGCAGTTCTGAGGTTCTTCCTGTTACTATGGTTCCGTCAGGAAGTTCCATTGCAGCAGCGGGACCTCCGGTCATTTCTGCTTTTACAAGTGAAGCACCCACAACAGGTCTGTCCTCAATGGAAATACCTGCCTGTTTCATCAGAAGCTCTATCTTTGTGACCTGAGAATCATCAGCGCCCCCCTGTCTCTTCTGACAGAGCGTATTATAATATCTTCTGATTATCTCTGCGTTTGCGGCAGCTTTTACAGCATCATCATCAATGATGGCTTTGCCTGCCATGTTTACACCCATATCAGTAGGTGACTTGTAGGGAGACTCTCCCATGATACGCTCGAACATTGCGTTGAGTACAGGGAATATCTCAACATCACGGTTATAATTAACAGTGGTCTCTCCATATGCTTCCAAATGGAAGGGATCGATCATATTTACATCATTTAAGTCTGCAGTCGCTGCTTCATATGCAAGATTTACAGGATGCTTGAGCGGTATGTTCCAAATGGGGAAAGTCTCATACTTAGCATAGCCGGCCTTTACGCCATGCTTATACTCATGGTAAAGCTGTGAAAGACATGTGGCCATTTTTCCCGAACCCGGTCCGGGTGCAGTGATGACTACAAGGGATCTGGTAGTCTCAATATATTCATTTTTTCCGTATCCCTCGTCACTTACGATAAAAGGAATGTTTGCAGGATATCCGGGAATGGGATAATGTCTGTATACCTTGATCCCCAATGTCTCAAGCTTCTTCTGATAAGCAACGGCAGCGGGCTGTCCGGCAAACTGTGTCAGCACAACGCTCCCCACATACAGACCGTAGTCCCTGAATGCATCAATAAGTCTCAGCACATCCATATCATACGTGATGCCTAAGTCTCCACGTACTTTATTTTTCTCTATATCGCCGGAATTGATAACAACAACTATCTCAGCATCATCCTTTATCTTGCTGAGCATACGGATTTTTGAATCCGGCTGAAATCCCGGCAGCACCCTGGATGCATGGAAATCATCAAAAAGCTTTCCGCCGAACTCCAGATAAAGCTTTCCGCCGAAAAACTTTATGCGCTCCTGTATTTTCTCAGACTGAAGCTGCAGGTATTTTTCGTTATCAAAACCAATCTTTGCCATTGCCTTTTAAACTCCCTTCTTATTTTGCCAGGTTCTCCCTTGCTACTGCCAGCATAAGCTTGATCCTGTTTTCCTGATTGACCTTCGTAGCACCGGGATCATACTCTATATCCACTGCATTGACTCTGGGATCCACCTGACGAACTTTATTTAAGACACCCTTTACTGCCACATGGCAGGGAAGACATCCAAAGGGCTGCACGCAGACTACATTTTCATAACCATGCTCAGCAAATTCCAGTACCTCTGCTGCCACATACCAGCCTTCACCCATGCTGTTTGCCCTGTCGATTATGCCGTCAGCCCTCTTTACCAGATCAGCCACACGCTCAGGTGCGGTAAACTGCGGAAATTCTTCTATCGCAGAGATCAGCAGATCCTCTATTCCCAGGAACCACTTCATGACGATTTCCATGATCACCCTCTTCCAGGGCTTTCCGCCGAATTTCTTAAGCTCTTCCAAAGCTCCGTTTGTCTTGTAGACACCAAAGCCAAGCATGCTGGGCATATATACCTCGCAGTCCTGCTCTGCCAGGAATTCCTCCAGGTGGTTATTGCCTGGTACGGAATATTTCAGAAAAAGCTCCCCGACTATGGCCACCTTTACTTTTTTCTCATCAGTCTTTTGTATCTTTACAAAATCCTCACCCATTGCGTGAAGATTTTTTCTCATAGCTTTCTTCGTAAAGCCTCTTCCATGCTCATACTCGCCGATAACAAAATTTATCCACTTATCGATCAGCGCATCCGTCTCACCCTTATTTACTTCATAAGGCCTGATCTGGTTGCCCAGTATCATAAGAAAGTCACCATAGACCATTCCGGAAACTGCCATAAGCAGTGTTGAAGGTCTCATCAGCACGCCGCTGTTATATTCCATGAACCAGATATTCGCTGAAAGGAAAGGCACATTGGGATAGCCCGCTTTTTCAAAAGCTTTCCTCATCAAATTGATATAATTAGTATCCCTGCAGCCACCACCGGACTGGGTAATAAGCATGGCCACTTTATTCGGATCATACTTTCCGCTTTCCATGGCTGTGAGCATCTGGCCGGTGATCAGCAGACAGGGATAACAGATATCATTGTGCACATACTGCAGTCCCTTCTTGAGTACATCCGGACCTTCATAGCCCATCAGGTCAGTATTATAGCCGTCCCTTGCAAGGATTGGCTTTATCAGACGGAAATGAAGAGGTGCCATCTCCGGTATCAGGATGGTATACTTCTCCCGTTTCATTTTCAGGCTGTATTCAACTCTTTTTTTATAATTCTTAAGAGTGGTCTTCATCTGCTTGCCTCTTCCTCAGCCTGCTTTATCGCTGCTATCAGGCTTCTCAGGCGGATCTTAACTGCACCTAAGTTCGTTACTTCGTCAATCTTTATCTGTGTATAGAGACAGCCTTCGCTCTCCAGTATGCTCCTGACCTCATCTGTCGTGATGGCATCCAGTCCGCAGCCGAAGGAAACAAGATGTACCAGATACATATCCGGCTGTCTTGAAACATACGCCGCAGCGGAGAAAAGTCTCGCATGGTATGTCCACTGGTTTCGAAGATTCAGGGTAAGCTTCTTCATATGGTGGCTTATTGAATCCTCGCTTATTACACCGAAACCAAGCTGTGCTATCAGTTTGTGTATGCCGTGGTTTATCTCAGGATCCGTATGGTATGGTCTGCCGGCAAGACACACGATCTTTTTGCCCTGCTGCCTGCACTCATCGATTATCTCTGCAGCCCTTACACGCACTGCATTTTCATAAGCTGCATATGCTGCATATGCAGCCTCGCATGCAACATTCACCTCGCCCCTTGATACAGGACCGAAATGCTTATTCATCAGCTCCCACATACTCTTTTTGAAATGACCTTTATTGTGGGGGCCCAAATATTCACATATGTACTTACTCTTGCCGAAGTTGCGGATGTTTGCTCCGATAACCTCCGGATATCCTGCTATCACCGCACAGTTATAGTGGTTTTCCCCATGATGTTCATTGAAATTAAATGTCAGGCAGGGGAAGAATATTGCATCCACCTCATCCTCTATTAATTTAATGATATGTCCGTGAACCATCTTTGCCGGGAAACATACCGTATCGGAAGGGATAGTTCCCTGCCCCTTTATGTACATCTTGCGGTTTGAAAAACCGGAGATCTTCACGCCGTAACCGAGCTTTGTAAAAAATGCATGCCAGAAAGGAAGCATCTCATACATATTGAGTGCCATAGGCAGACCAACTATCTGCTTAGGCTCTGTCGGCTGTGTCTCCAGAAGCTTTTCAAAATATTTTAATTTGTACTCATAGAGATTGTGCGAATCATCGGAAGACTTCTGCGTCACCGGCTTCTCACACTTATTGCCGCCGATAAATCTGCGCCCTCCGGGGAAAGTATTCACTGTTAAATTGCAGTGATTATTGCAGCCGCTGCAGTTAATACTCTTAGTCTCGTAAGTAAACTCATCCAGTTCCTGCTTTGATATAAGTCCTTTTGCGTCCTGAGAGACTTTACCTGACCTGACTGCAGCTGCATGTGAACGCTCTGCATAAAGGGCCGCACCATAAGCACCCATCATACCTGCAATGTCGGGACGTATCACATTTACCCCCAGCTCTTTTTCAAATGCACGAAGGACCGCATCATTAAGGAATGTTCCGCCCTGAACCACTATCCTTTCTCCCAGCTCCTTCGCAGTGTTGACACGGATTACTTTATATAATGCATTCTTTACCACGGAAATGGAAAGACCTGCGGAAATATCTTCAACGGACACGCCCTCTTTCTGGGCCTGCTTAACCGATGAATTCATAAACACAGTACATCTGGAACCAAGGTCCACCGGCTTTTTACCAAAGAGCCCGATCTTTGCAAACTCGGCTATCTCATATCCCAGGGATCCCGCAAAAGTCTGAAGGAAGGAGCCGCAGCCGGAAGAACAGGCTTCATTAAGGAAGATATTGTCAATGGCACCATTCCGTATCTTAAAGCATTTCATATCCTGACCGCCGATATCGATGATGAATTCAACATCCGGCAGGAAGAATTTAGCAGCAGTAAAATGTGCCACAGTCTCTACTATGCCAAGGTCAATGCCGAGAGCAGACTTCATCATCTCCTCACCGTAACCGGTAACCGCAGCACTGGTGACTTTTATGTCGGGATATTTTTCATACATTTCCTTAAGCAGCTCAACCACCACATCAATGGGACGTCCCTGATTGGATGTATAGCGTGAATAGAGAATGCTGCCGTCCTTATCGATCAGCACCAGCTTTAAAGTAGTGGAACCGGAATCTATCCCTAAGAAAACCTCTTCGGAAATATCAAAGCTGTCTCTGTGCTGCACGGTGTCCTTTGCATGACGCTCGGAAAATTCTTTATACTCAGCCTCGTCCTTAAATAAAGGCTCAAGGGCATTGTCAGCAGAGAATTCCCTCTTCTCGCCTATCTTTGCAAGAGCTTCATTTAAGTCTATGGATTCATTTGCATAATATGCTGCACCGAGAGCCACGAAAAGAAGCGAATCATCGGGAAGGGTTCCCTTCAGATGAAGTGCCTCATCGAAACTGTCACGGAGATATGACATGAATGTAAGGGGACCGCCAAGATATACCACATTGCCCTCTATGGGATGTCCCTGGGCAAGGCCTGTAATAGTCTGATTGACTATTGCCTTGTAAATGCTTGCGGAAATATCCTCTTTCCTTGCACCCTGGTTCAAAAGAGGCTGGATATCAGTCTTTGCGAAAACACCGCAGCGTGACGCAATTGAATAGACCTTGTCCGAATTCATGGCAAGTTCATTCATCTCGTCACCGGTGATATTCATTAGGGATGCCATCTGGTCTGCAAATGCACCCGTACCTCCGGCACAGGTTCCGTTCATGCGGACTTCCAGATTGCCTTTTAAGAAAAGTATCTTTGCATCTTCGCCGCCAAGCTCTATTACCACATCGGTATCAGGAATACGGTTTGATACCGCAACCTTTGTGGCATAAACCTCCTGCACAAAAGGAATGCCCGCATTTTCAGCGAGTCCCATTCCTGCCGAGCCGGATATCGCCAGCTTTACGGGCTCCGTGATATTAAACTTTTTGATAACCCCTTCCACAACCTCTTTGGTCTTTTCGATTATCATTGCAAAATGACGCTCGTAACTGTTGTGGATTATCTTATTTTCATCATCAAGCACCACACACTTTATCGTGGTGGAACCTACATCTATACCTATTCTCATTTCGTCCTCTTCCCTTAGGATCCGTCCCGAAACAAACCCGGCATCTCCCTTGGTCTGATTCATTCTGCGTGACACGTTCAAGTAATTTCATTACCAATCCTTACCGATACGATTTGCCAGAAAGGTCCGTTCATCAAACCGGGGATGCCCCGCCGCAAGGTGCCAAACGACCTCAGTCTCTACAGCCTCTTGATAAATTTAAGATAACTGAGACCTATCTTGCTCCATCTAAAGCCCAGCTTCTCAAGCTCTGCCGTCGTGTACTCATTACTGATGGGTACATTCTTGGAGGCTGATGCGATCGCATTATAGAATGAAAGCACCATAACTCCCTTGTCGGCAATCTGTTCCTTAAGGCTCATTTCAAATACTTCCCTGGGAACACGCTTGGCATGAAGCATAAACTTCTTGCAGAGCGCATCCAGATTATATACATTCGGGTTATAAAGGTTGTAAATATTATTTACATGGTGGTTCATCGCAAGCAGCACATATGCCTCCGCACACTCGTCCACCGGTGTAAAGTCTATTGGATACTCAGCGAGCTCTTTGGAATACATCTTGACCTTGAGCAATCCCTTGAAACGCTCCAGGAATCCGTTGTCGCTTGCATTCTTCTGGAACATGCCGTCTGACTTTCTCCAGGTCAGGTTTCCTATACGGAAGATATTGGCCTTAAGCCCGGCCTCTCTGGCGAGAAGCACACGTTCCTCGGACTTATACTTTGAATGAATGTAAACATTCTGCTCATAGTTCTGACCAATATCCAGGCAGAACTCGTCGAACTTCGCATCGGAATTGCTCTGTGCTACCGTTCCCGCTCCGTTGACACTGGCCGTTGATGTATGCTGGAGCACTGCGCCTGCAGCCTTACAGAAATCGATCACATGCTGGGTTCCTATTACATTGGAACGCTCAAAATCCTCATAATGTCCGGCATGATGTACATTGGCTGCCACATGGAAGACCATATCGATCTTCTTTGCAAGTATCTCATACTCTGACTCCGTCAGGCCGAACTTATCCAGCTCTATATCACCCTTTACCACCTTATAAGAGAATTTCTCATATTCCTTCGGGAAATACGTCTTAAGCGTAGGCTTGAGCTTGTCTATATTACGGACGAGGCAGACAACATGGAGATTGCGCCTTAAAAGCTCTCTTAAAATATGCGCACCAAGGAAACCTGTCGCTCCGGTAAGCAGTACATACTGGGGATCCGCTTCATAAAACAGATTACTGTTATGCCGGATAAGTGAATTTACATCCACCTTTTCCTCTTCTTTCTTCTTTTCCTGGGAGCTGCCGTTTAAGAGCATCTCCTCAAGCATTTCCACAGTAGGGAACTCATAAATATCCTGCGCCTGTACTCCTATGATGGTGGCATACTCCAGGGCAGACAGCGAGTCACCGCCGCGCTCGAAGAAATCATCCTTAATTCCCACATTGCTGATGCGGAGTACCTGCTCCATTGCATCACAGAGACGCTTCTGCTCTGCGGTGGAAGGCGCTACATAATCTTTCTTACGCTCTTCCTTTTTGTTCTTTAACCACGCCATGACCTCATTACGCTTTGTCTTCAGGGTGGTAGTCTTGGGAAGGTCACCGGGACGGAAATCCAGACCAACCACCTTTTTATAAGGGGGCAGCTTATCGTTCATTTCCCGGATTCCATTCTTGATGACACGGATAGTTGTGTCCCTCATGCTCTCGGGAACTATCAGAGCAGAAATCTTTCCGCTGTCCTCATATACAAATGCATCCTTTACACCGGATATCTTCATCAGATATCCTTCGATCTCTTCAGGATATATATTCTTTCCGTTATCAAGGATTATCAGATTCTTGGCACGGCCGGTTATGAACAAATATCCATCCTTATCTATATAGCCAAGGTCTCCGGTCTTAAACCACCCTTCATCAAAGGCAGCTTCGTTTTCCTCCGGATTCTTATAGTATTCCAGCATCACGGCATCACCCTTAAGCTGGATCTCTTCATTTTTGATCCTGACATTCATATAGGAAGCAGGCTTTCCGACGGAACCTATCCTGTCGCTCCCGGGACAGTTCGCAGCTATAAGGGGGGCACACTCAGTCATGCCATACCCCTGATACACACGAAAACCGAAGCTGTCCAGGGTCTCTGCAATCTCCGGACGAAGTGCCGAACCTCCTACCACTATGGTATGGAGCTTTCCGCCGAAGGCATCATAAATGGGCTTGTACAAAGATCTCTTGGCGTCTATATTCAACTTGTTAAGCGCGCCATCGACACGCTTGGCAAATTTTATTTTCTTTTTATATTTAGGGGAAGACACAGCCTCCATGATCTTTTTATAGAACATCTCGGCAATGGCAGGCACGACCACCATGACCGAAGGGCTGAAACGCTTCAGATTGGCAACAACATTCTCCAGCTTATCATTGATGCAGATAGTGGTTCCGGTATATAGAATGCCCAGATTGCCGACAGTCAGCTCAAATGTATGGTATATGGGCAGAACAGACATGACCACAGGCTCACCCGGTACTTCCTTGTCATAGCCCATGCGGTAGATCTCGTTGATATTGCTGACTACATTTTTATGGGAAATGAGCACACCCTTACCGGCACCGGTGGTTCCGGAAGTAAAGAGCAGAAGGCAGGGGTCCTCCGGCTTTACCTTGGGAAGCTTGCCACGCTCAGTGCGAAGCATCTCACGGTACATCGTGCCGGATAAGGAATAAACCTCCCGCCTGTCTTTATATTCATCATCAATCTTTTTGATATCTTTGATCCAGGGCTCAAATTCCTCGGCAACAAATACCATACGGGCTTCACCCCTGGTTATCAGGCCCAGAATCTCCTCCTTTGGGAGCAGTTTATCAATAGGGACAACTACATTTCCGCTTATGGCAGATGCTAAAAATGTGACGATCCACGGATAGGAAGTGCCTCCGATTATAGCAATCTTTTCACCTCTGCACCCGGCATCCATCAGCCAGGTCGCCATAGCAAAACAATCCCTTGACAGCTCACTGAAGGTCTTTTCCACAATGCTGTCATACTGTATATAACGGTATGCAGTCTTATCCTTATATGCTTTGTTTATTTCCGAAACGAATTCCTGAAGATCCGTAAGCATTTTATTCATAGTAATTACCCGGATGAATCTATGCAAAATTTCAACGCTATATTATAGCATAACCACAATGGTTTTACTATCAGCGTTTAGATATTTCTCAGCTACAATTTCTTATACTTACTCGTACAGGCTCTCATAATCATAGTTCCTGTAAAACTCATCAACCTTATCAAAATATTCCATATAATTATCCTTTGTCAGCTCATGGGGAGAGTCCGGCTTTGACATTTCCTCAAGTATCATATCGCTGATTTCACCGCTGAAATGACAGTCGTCGGAATAGTTGTCCAGATCCATTACCATGTCCGTGTCATCGTAAAAGCAGAAAAGATGGATATTGTCATACTGCAGCAACTCACCGGATACGAAGCGGAATGTTTCCATATACCTGTCAAAGGTCCCGGTCGCTATCTGGCTGTTATACCAGTTGATACCGCTATAGGGCGGTATAAAATAATAAAACTGCACATCCGGGTGAGCCTTGGCGCTTGCAATGACATTCTGCTCGATGTTATCCCTGATGATTTCTTTTTCCGCATCGCTCAGATGCACCGTCAGATCCGCCACGTATGGTTTAGGGAAATGAGCCAGCACTATATCCTTTCCCACGGGACGCACATCTGCAAATCTTGAGTACTCGTCAAAGCTGTCCGCAGGCACACCTCTTATGGTACGCCCTAAGATTTCAGGAATGTAATAGGTTAATACCTTCTTGTTGAAAATGTACTCAACATCGTTGAGAATATTATTATCGTAAATATAATCAGGGTGTGGTACTTCCGGACTGTCCATATCCTTATCAAACATGATAAACGCCATTTCCAGCGAACATACCACCACTTTCACATCCGGATTATACGAAAGCGCCCTCTCTGTTGACTCAGATATCTCCTTAAAATATGATCCCGCGTAGGAAATCTTTACAAAATCCATCCCCCAGCACTCGTTTGCAATGGAAGTTTTGAAATTCTCGGTCATGGAGGTTCCGGTGATAATGCCCTCATACTCAAAGTTTCTTGCGATACCGTCATTCTGGTATCTTTCGTTATCAAGGACATAGGACAAGCCTTTTACGGGGGCATGGTAGTGAAACCAGGGATCAAAAGAGACGACGAGGGCTATCACAGCCAGGAACAATACGGCAGTGATCACACACAGCTCTATGAAGAATTTTTTCCAGGTGTTATTTTTATTCATTATTAGTATCCTACGTTCCCCGTTACCGTCCAGCCTGCTCTGGCGGTGGGGCCGTTCATTAAGCAGTTCTTACGGAACTGCCTAAGTATATTCAGTCCAACCGGGACCGTTCACACGCTACATCCATGTAGCGTTGTTCACTCGGGTCACCATCCGTGGTGACCCGTCCCTACTTTACATAAGCAGTTCCGAGAACTGCTAAATTCACTCTAACACCGCCAGCACAGGCTGCACGACGGGGAACTCACGCTGTGATATCACCAACAATTTCAAATTTTATTTTCTCTAAAACTTGAAGTATATAAAATCCGCCACAGTTCCAAGGCATACAAAGGATGCCAGGAAAAGCACAGCCGTAATCAACGCTGTAAACAGCGTGGGTTTATATTTCATTTCGTATATGTTCTTTCCAAAGAAAACAATAGCAAAAACACCTGCGAAAAGCATCGGCACAAAAATATTAAGGTGTCTTGTGGCAAAGGCAAAATCATTTAAGCCGAAGGAATTATAGAAAACTGCATCCGGCATGATGTTATCGGGAATGAACATCTGCTTAATAAATTCGACTGCATCCCCCAGGCTGTCTGCGCGGAAAAATACCCAGGCTATATCTACTACAATAAAGGTGATAATGCGATGTATAATAATAACAGCATGATGTAACAGTTTTTTTTCACCTGTGTTATTACCGTCATCATTTTCGGCTGCGAATGCTCCTGCTGCCGCTTTATCCCTTGCCGTCAATCCGGTCATGCGTTCTATTATCATTATAACACCGTGTATTGCTCCCCAGACTATAAATGTCCAGCTGGCACCGTGCCAGAATCCGCTGATGAGAAAGATTAAAAAGATATTCATGTATGTGCGGAAGGCACCTTTTCGGTTACCTCCGAGAGGAAAATAAATATACTTACGCAGGAATCTTGTAAGAGACATATGCCAGCGTTTCCAGAAATCTCCTATCGAAATGGCTTTATATGGCGAGTTGAAGTTCATGGGCAGATCCAGATTCATCATCGTGGCTATACCTGCTGCCATATCACAATATCCGGAAAAGTCGAAATACAGCTGAAGTGCGAAAGCAAAGGAGCAGAACCATGCCTCCACTATTGACAGGTCTGAAAGTACAGTGAATCCGTACTCCACACCGAATGTAAACATCGGTTCTATAAGCAGCACTTTGGAGAAACCGACTGTAAACCGGATCATCCCCTTTCCAAGATTCTCAAAATCAGGAAGAAACCGCCTGCTGTCATTTAACTGCGGCATGAAGTCTTCATGCAGAATAATGGGACCCATGATCAGCTTCGGGAAAAAGAAAATAAAGACGGCATAATCAAGTAAGTCATACCCTTTAGTCTCGCCCCTTGATGAATCCACCAGCCATGCTATCTGCTGAAAGGTATAGTAGCTTATCGCTGCCGGCTGTATGATATCCCGGGCGGTAAACTCTCCTCCGGTGAGGCATACAATATTTTCCGCAAAGAAATTGAAATACTTGAAATAAAAAAGCAGTGCTACATTGAGCACGATACCCGCTCCCAGCAGCAGAGTCTTTTTACGCTTCCCTGCCTCATCCTTTCCGCATCCGAACAGTACCCGTGAAAGGCTCCAGTTTATGATGCTGTCGGCGATCAGTATCAGAAGGGGAACATAGCCATATGTATAATAAAAAAGCAAAGAAGCTCCGGCAAGAACTCCTTTTGCCATCGTATTCTTTCCCAGCCGGCGACAGCTAAAATAAAGGATCAGCGTCAGGGGCAGGAAAAGCATCAGAAATTTATATGAAGCAAAACCCATAATTTAAAATTTTACAGCATCCCTGGATGCCATGCAACCGAAATGGATGCTGCCGATTAATACTTCCCACATAAGTTTTATATTCAGGTCATGCTGATTTCTTTTTAAAGAAGATAATAAGGAGGATGATAAACAGTAATCCGAAAAGCAGTGCGATGCCAAGACCGCCCCCGCCGATTGCCAGAAAGATACCCCCAAGCTTTTCTGCCATTTCCACAGCTTCAGCTCCCTGAAGCATCTCTCCCTGATAGGAAATATCAACACCTGCGGGATTTGCCGAAAACACAGCCCCTATGATAAAAAATGTACTCCCGACTATTACTGAAGGAAATGCTACCAGCGCTGAAATAATACTTCCTATAAGAAATCCGATACCTTTTGTCTTTTCCATAGTTTTCTCCTCCACATCTTATATTATGATTAATTCGCCAAAATCAGCTTTTTTGATTCACACCATGTGGCTTAGTATAACGGTGTTTACGCCGTTTTTCCTGTCGTGAATTATTATACCATCGGGGCATTTCATTTTTAAGGATATCTTCGAACCCTTTCTCATTGAATAATACAGAAGCAGCTTTTTTGTCCCGCCTTGCTATCAACCGTGTATTTTGGTATCATAAGCCATTATGGTTAACTTGATATCAGATACAATTTTTCTTATGCCCATGGCTTTTGCTGTCACTTTTCTGCTGACATTTTTTTCGATAAAGTTTCTGAAGAAGAAGCTTCCGCAGGATATGGGACGGGCTTTTGCGGTTAACGGTGCCAATTCAAAAGGTAAAGCAAGGGGTGCCGGGATAATACTGATAATCGTTTATGTACTCTGCATGCTTATGTTCATGCCCCTGTCTGTTGAAAGGGGCTGCTACCTGACTCTGCTAGTGGCAGTAATGCTCACAGGCTTCTTTGATGATGCATCAAAAAAGCCCTGGGGTAATCTCACCAAGGGCATTCTCGATACCGGCATTGCCGTTCTCACGGCTGCAAGTTTTCTTTATTTTAATGAAAACACTGTTACGCTGGCACTTGTGGATGTAAGTTTTTCCATTCCTGTATGGCTGTATGGACTGCTGATAGTACTGCTGGTATTCGGAAGTATAAATGTAGTCAACTGTACCGACGGAGTGGACGGCCTGTGCGGCTCTCTGTCCATAGTCACGCTGGGTTCTTTTATGCTGCTGCCTGAGAAACTTTTTTCTGTCGAAAGCCGGAACAGCATAATGCTTTTTATTGCAGTACTCCTTGCATACCTCTGGTTCAATACAAAACCGAGTACCGTACTGATGGGTGACGCAGGCTCCAGAGCGATAGGACTATTAGTCGCCATAGTCGCACTGAAATCACATGATCCGTTCTTATTCATACCTTTTGCAATAGTAATGATCTTTGACGGCGGCCTGGGACTTTTCAAGCTGACAGTCCTTCGCATAGCTAAGAAAGTCTTCCGTATGAAGGATCCGACATTTATGAAAAAGATCCGTACACCGCTTCACGACCATGTCCGCAAATCCTTCAAGGAAGGAAACAGGTGGGAAGATCCCCAGGTTGTATGGAGATTTCTCATTATTCAGACAGCAATAAGCACTCTCACATTGCTGTTCGTAAAGTAAGCCGGCTGTCATTTTTTCTTCATCACCAGCGCAACTATCACAAGTATCACAGCTGCCACAGCCACCCCAATACAGATCAGTACAATGACTACACCACAAAGGGCTATTGCCTGCCAGGGTATCTTTTCGCTTATAGATGTTCCGATTTCCGGGCTGTCCGGCTGCTCAGGATCCGCGGGAGCCGATATTCCATTATCATTTCCTTCATCCGGCGCCTGCTCTACGTCATTCTCATTTGCTGCTTCCAGGGCTGCCTTTGAATTTTCAAATTCTTCTTCATCGACCACACCGACCTGAACATAGCTTTTTATCGGGAAATTATCATATTCAAAGCCGTCGTCATTGAAATCCTTATTATCTGATTTAAGCCTTGCCACGATATCTGCCCAGTCAGTCCAGGCTTCGTTGTCTTCCAGATCCGTGCCTACGAAGCATTCACCATGATTTACCTCTGTCTTCACATAGGCGGTGACCACATCACGTATATTATAAAACTCAACACCGGCCTCACTCAGATCCTCCGTATAATTAATAATGCTGCTGCCGTCGATCTGAGCCTTTAATACTACAGAGTACCTGCATCCGCCGGGGATTGCCACGTCTTTGCCAATGTCTGCCATGTGGAAGCCTGCGTAGTTAAGGTGCTCCGTCGTTTCAGCCAAAAGAACTCCGTCCACAGGGCTTTCAGCATCCTCATTCAAAAGGTAAACCCTGTACTCCACTTCAGTTTTTGCCTTGGCGGTTTCAAAGCCGATATAACGGACCGAGCAGTTTTCCTCAGCTTCAAAGACATCTGCCATGTAGACATCCCCCTCAAATACTGCTGCAGATGGAACCACAGCCGGCATGTAGTCATACATATCCACATTACTGATGTTCCCAATCTCTCCACTCGTGTCAAAATCAAAACTCACGGGTGAACACAGACTCTGATCATAATAGGAAATCCAAAAATACCCCGAACCGCCATTGCCCCAGTTCCATTCTGCGGCGGGATTGCTGTTTCCGCTGCTTCCCCAGCTGTTCTTCGCAAGAAATGCCCCGTCTCCACCGATAGTCCCCTTCGGATCTATGAAATATTCCTTTGGAAAATTATCATCATATCCTACCACACATACACAATGATCAGACACCACAAACCTGTTCACCGAATCCGGATCTGCCGGATCATAATCACAGTCGTATGTATAATGTGCCCATATGGCAGCCTTTGGATCATTGTCGGGATTTCCGTTTTCATCCAGATAATTTATATAAGCCGGACCACCTGAAGGTCTTTCGTATTCCGGGGTATAAACATCACTTTTATATGCAATAGATACTGCCCTGCCCTGGGAAAGCTCTGATTTTATGGCATCAATACCCGTCTGATTGAAAATATAGGCACCTTCATCATCCATAAGCGCAGGATATGGCAGAAGGCTGCAGTCCGTCGCGCGGAAATCCGTGGTAAAATGCAGGGCCTCATCAACAGTCCAGTCTAGGCTCCGGTACTGGGTATAGGCCATACAGACTTTCTTTCCGTTAAGTCCCTTATTGGTAACATCCGTGTCGGTTCCCCAGTACAGGTCAAACATCGTATAGTAATCCACCGCCAGATATCCCTTTTCTTCCCACTGAGCCGTAACCTCTTCAGTGGTTGTTTCCTTAGGATCGTAAAGCTCAACTGTTACGTCTGACTTTTCCAGCATGCCGTCCTCAGGCACATCTATGGCTACCAGACATATCTTATCGTAATTTATGTCGGAGGACGCTTTATACGGAACCTCTGACTCAAGCACAGGTCCGACTCCGGCTGAAAAAAGGCTTACAGCATACTCCGCAAAACCGCCTGCGCGTAAAACCTTGTCGCTTAAGTCAGACACGTCATCATCATCATCCGGATATGCATAAAAACCCTCCCCGGACTGGTCACCTTCGGTGGGAATGTGATACCTTGCAAACCAGGCAAACTGCTTCTCGGACAGGTCATACTTATCATTATCCACACCTGCCGAATAATCATGTCCACATTCATAGGCTATGCTTGTTTCGGAAGCGGCCATTGTTGAAAAGCACCAGCAGGTGCTCCAGTATGCCTGGTCTTTTACCTCGGAAACATAGTTTTTACCGTCAATATCCCGCAGATCAAGAGAATCCGGAAGTCCCGATACATCCACATCAGGCAGACGATGGTCACCTATGGGATTGTCCGTATGCAATTCAATATACTTCCGCTCAAAAAGCAGGTCGCTTTCATGGATCCCGGCAGCATAGTCATCAACGCTCAGGCGTTTTGCATCCGCATATGCATAAATGCTGCCTGACATGGCAAATATGATTGTAGCTGTAAGAGTCATTATCCGTTTCTTTCTCATTTTCCCGTTTTTCTCCACTGTAGTACATCCTCATGGGCGTACAGATATAGTAAATTTTTCAATGGCAGCACGCGATTCGCAAAGCAAATCTGTTTATCTTTACTCCTGCAGTGCGCTCCACCCCATCTCGTGCCAGCATTCATCTGTCCCTATCTGGTCAATGGATGAGTAATAAGGCATGGGAAGAGTTCCCGTAAGAGGTACATCCCCTGACAGCACATCAGCCACGGCATTTCCGCCTTCGGATCCGGGCAGATAGCATATGATGCAGGAATCCCAGCCATCAATATAATCATCTACTATCACATTACGTCCGGCAACGATAAGCGTCAGTGTGGGCTTACCGGAAGCGGCAGCTTCCTCAATCGCCTTCTTATTACCTGACAGAGCCATATCCCCGACTATGGAAAGATCCTCTGTATCGCCGGTCCACTCTGCATAGGGATACTCGCCTACACATAAAACCACCATATCGCACTCGCCTATCCTATCGGGATCGGTGATTATTTCAAAACCCTTCTCTGCGCCTGCTGCCTCAAGGGCCTCCAGTATGGAAGGATCATTTGGAAGCACGCGCTCACCGTACCCATCACTTGAACCCACCCAGAAGTAAGTCCAGCCGCCGCACATTGCACCGGTATCAGTAGCCGCAGGACCTGTCACATATACCTTCATGCCGGACTCAATGGTCATATGTTTTCCTGCCTTTATGGGTACAAAAGATTTGGCCGCAAGCTCCCTTGCCACCTCGTGGGAACGCTCGCTTCCGAAATCATAGGATGGTTCAAAATTCTCAATAAACGGATCCTCGAAGAGTCCCGCTTCCATTTTTACTTTTATTATCCTGGTGACTGCATCATCAACACGCTCCTCGCTTATGGAGCCTTCGTTAACTGCCTCTATGATATAGCCCCTGCAGATCTCGTAATGGTCTGCTTCCATCAGCATATCAATGCCTGCATTTATGCAAAGGATGACATTTGCCTTGAGATCGTCACCGGAACACTTCTCTATGGAATCCCAGTCAGACAGGATAAAACCTTCGAAACCAAGGTCGTCCTTAAGATAACCGATGTATTCCGCATTCTCATGCATCTTTGTGCCCCAGAGGGAAGAATGTGAGATCATTATGGACTGCACGCCGGAATTAATGAGAGCCTCATATACGGAAAGCTGTGCGTCGATTTCTTCCTGAGTCATCTCGGCATCACCGCGGTCAATTATCCTTATGGTTGAGTCGGAAAATTCACCTGTCCCATATTTTGTATAACCGCCGCCAAAGAAATGCTTGGCACAGACTACGATGCCCTCGGACATAAGCCCCTCGGCATAAGCCACGGAAAGTTCTTTTATACGCTCATTGTCATTGGAATAGCATTCATATGTGCGCCCCCATCTGGGATCCTGGGCTGCATCCACACAGGGCGAAAAATTCAGCATCATTCCGGTATGAACCAGGTCAGAACCCACAAGGGCACCGTACTCCTTCATAAGCTCCGGATCATTAGCGGCACCCATATTTATATTATGCGGGAATATTACATTGCCGTATGCAAAGTTTACACCATGAACACTATCCTGTCCGAAAATATAGGGAATGGCTGCCTCCGATGACAGCGCTGCGCTCTGATACTGACAGGTTATGTCATACCACTCTTCATCAGTAGGATTGGGAAGCTCTTCAAATTTACCAAGAACTGAACCGTAATCGATTTCTTCCAGATCATCATAGACTATATTGTAATTGGCCCCTTCCACCATCTGGGCCGCCTTCTGCTCAAGGGTAAGAGTGGCAACAATCTCCTCCGGCGTCATGCCCTCGTATCTTTCTATACCGGCAGTCTCACCCTCACCTTCTGTTCCGGGTTCCGAAACAACTGTCTGTTCAGAAGATAAATCAGGCGTCGAAGGTGAGCATGATGCAAGCACCAGCGACGCCGTAAGCAGCAATGCAATAATTTTCCTGTATTTCATACTGATTTCCCCCTCTGTTCATAATACTACGCTATCCCTAACGTCAAAAGAATCCTGCATCCCCTTCAGGGGATAGCAGGATTTTCTTCATAATTGTGCATATATATCACTATGCATACATCTCATCCGCCAGCTTTTTTACTTTTTCCAGGTCAGCCTTGCTGCATCCCGCAAAAAGTTTTTCCATATCGTGGAATTCAGGATGGTCTGCGGTCCAGATCTTATCAAAGTCCGCAATTATCTCATCAGCCAGAAGTCCCGGATCCTTATCCATAGCTTTTATGTAAAAATCTTCAAGTCCTTCCTCATATCCGTTCTCAAGATTCTTTATATTAGCTATAATCCCTTCGGGAACAGAATCCAGATTCTCAGCAATGGTATTTGCTGTCATCCGCCATCTTATGGCTACATCTGCTATATATCTAAGATCACCTTCAGTAGGTTTATACATAATAATATGCCTCCTATTGCTTATTCTTCATTTCCTTTTCCAGTTCACTCTTCAGATCTACCCAGTCTGAATCAAAGTCCGTTGACATAGATGAAGTGGCCTTGCTCCTAACCATCATCGTGTTCCTGACAGACAGGGCTTTTCTGTCAGTAGTTACATAATAATCGATACCCGTAATTCCTGAATCTCCCAATATGGTATTGTATCCGAACAGAGAAGCCATGGAAGTAAGGTAATCCTTATAACCGCTTCCACTGCTATCATCCGCCTTTTCCAGGTATTTATATATTCTCGGAAATTTCTTTTTCAGTACATTTTGGGTTAATTCTATTAATTCATTCTTTTTTATAACCTTAGCATTTTCGTTCAGGGTCATTACTACCTGCACAGATCCATACGACTCTCCATAATTCCAGCTGTTATGCATCGCCTTATTATCGGTAGCATCCTTGTCATTATTTCTTGCGGAAGTATACACTCCCTTGCCAAACCTTCCAATTCCGAAGTACATACGGCTGTTTTTCCCTATGCCCGCCAGCTGTTTACCCAGTGCTATCGCATCTTTTTCTCCCTTCTTGGGTGCAATTGCATGGTACATCTTCTTCTTTATGGGTGATTTTTTCATTTCTTCGCCATTTTCACTCAAAGCATCATCATCAACGATACGGGGTTTATTTTCCGCCCATCCGAGTGTGTTGAAGAATTTTGAGCAGAAGGTAGGGCTCTGGTTGTCATCCACCTTTACATTCCTCATCTCTTCAAACACTTCCTCAGTCTGCTTATCAAGCTGAGCCAGTTCTTCATCGGACATTTCCATGTTTCCGTTCAGTACCTGACTGATAAGATTCTGCTGGGCCCTGAAAGCTGCTGCGACAGTCTCCTCATTCTTTTCTTTCTGGAACTTCTCAAAGGTCTTGGTTTTTTCTGTCTTATATTCACCTATTTTCATCTGGAATTCAGCATTAACCTTGTCCAGTAGGGCAGAGATCATAGCCTTACGGGTCTTTCCGGACTTAAAGGTCGGCTTCTTTTTCTGTACATAACTTTCACAGCTTTTACTCAGATTTTTAAGGATCTTCAGACTATCCAATGTCTCGCCTTTTTGGGACAATCTGTTGTAAAGCTCCAAACCTGTAGCTACATCATTATAATCATCCGAATTGCCGCCACGGTCGCTGCTCTTCAGAAAAACTTCCATTTCCGACAAGGTAAAAAGCCCGTAGAACCTCTTGTCTGTTCTGTCTCTCACAGTACTCTTCTTTAAAAGATCACTTTCTTTAATGGCGGCTTTCCGGTGCCACTCCCTTTCTATAGCCTCTTTTATTTCTTTATGCTTGGTTTCCCAGGCTTTCAGGCTGTTCTTATCCGTTATTGTGCTCTTTTCCAGATTAAAAAAATTACTGTTCAGGTTACGATATGCCAGTTCACTCTGGTCCGCCTGAAGATCCTGGTTTGCAACAGTTTCATAATGGAAAACCGATGCATTTGTTTTATCATAGGTCTCTTTTTTCTTGAAATCCATATTCCTGTCCCTCCGTGCCTGTTATGATCAGGTAATTCAGTCAAATCTGTACGTATGAATCTTGATCTCCTCGTGTCTTGTAAACAGTTTTGAATACGAAGTTTTCGTTTTTTCGCCTGTACACAGACATCTTATCACTGTCTCCGTACCGAAATCCGAACTCAGGACTTTTTTCATATAATAAAAGCAGTTATACAGCTGTTTGGAATCCGGGCCATATGCCCAGGTGATCTGTATATCCTCATCAGATTCTTCGATAAGCAGTGCGGCCTTTACCTCTTTTTCCTGCATGCTCAGGATGCTGGCATCGGAAAAAAGGGGAAGCTCCGTTGCCCTGTCGGGGAACTGTATCAGCTCATCATAGGGAGAGCGGTATATAAAATCCGCCACAGCTTCCCTGGGGACTGCCATAATACTTTTAATCTTTATATTATTGCTGACCTCTGCCGGAGCCGGCAGATCTACCAAATCCCCGAAAGTACCTGATACAAAACAGAATTTACTGTCCTCTTCATGAAATGAAGCATCCTTCAAAAATGCATCAAGCTCTTCATTTTCAGTATGAAAAACATATATCGGCAGCTTAGCCTCTTCAGGCCGGCTTTTGATCACATCCATAAGATCCGTTGCCAGATGGCGTCTGCGGTACTCGGGCAGGGTAAATAATCTTTTCACCGTTATGTGTTCTGGATAGATATGCGCAGATATTATGCTGGCCGGAATCTCTTCCTCTCCTATGCAGGCAGCAAAGCTTGTCAGAATGCCATCGCTTATGCCAAAGATGTCCTCCGGCGTCAGAAGCTGGATAAATTCAACCATATTGTCCGGCGTGATAAGTTTTATGGTTACCTTTTCATCAGTTTTTTTCTTCCCCACTTTTTGCTCCTTTTTCCTGCATCTTATTCCCGTACCACATATGAAAAAATATCCATGCGTTCAACTCCCATGGCTTTTAATTTTTCTATGCTTTTCTCACGTTTTTCCCCGTCATTATACCCAGGTATCAGCGGCACCCTTACCACCACTCTCTCCGGCCCTGCTTTTTCAATAAGAAAACGTAAGTTTGATTCCATCAATGATTCATCGCCGCCGGTATATTCATTATAAACCACTGGGTCCATATCCTTACAGTCCACAATAAACTCATCTATGCTTTCTGTCGCTAAAGCAACCATATCCTGTGGCACTGACAGTGACGTCTCGGCACACAGGCGCCATTCCTTTGGACAGGCTTCCCTGAAAAACGAAAAAAAAGATGCCTGCAGAAGTGACTCACCGCCACCAAAGGTAATCCCGCCACCGGTAGCACAGTAATAGAGGTGATCACAGCGAACTCTCTCCACAAGCTCTTTGGCTGTTACATTCTCAAATTTATTTTCTGCAAGGATCTTTTTATTTATGCAATAACGACAGCTCAACGGACAGCCCGGACTGCAGACAAGAGTTGTCACACCCTTGCCATCGATACCGATACGAAGCCTGGAAACAGTCATTAACGGGAACAGCGGCGTATTCAGAGTTTTTCCTCCGTTACTGTGCTTTCAGCCGCCTCTTCACTCTCTACGGCCTTTATGGCAGCACCGGTTTCTTCCCCTGTATCGGGAGTGCCCACTTCGGCAGGTACATCATCCTCATCCGTACGGAACTGTACAAATCCGCAGTATCCGGAAGTCTCATTGCTGCTCCATGTACCGGGGTCTGAGTCAACTACGCGATAGGTGTGGCCCTTTTTAAGGGTGATATCCGGAAAAATATCCCAGTATACATTCGGCACATCAGCATGACCACGGCCGTATGCATCCCATGTACCTATAAGGACTCCGTCCGTCACATCATAAATGTTTATGCGCTCGGGCTCTGCCCCCCATCCATAATCCCAGTGTTCAGTGGTAACGGCCTTAAGTACTATATCCTCTTCAACCGTTACCTCCGGACAGTACTGTGCCGCTGAATCGATCTCTTCATTATTAAAGTTGGAGTTAAAAACATCAAGTCCGTCGAGACGTGCAAGAGCTTCTTCTTCATATTCCGGATCACAGGCCGGTACCATTGCCTCAGGCTCTCCTTCCAGCGGTACAAATGATACGTCTCCTGATAGCTCATCTGTTTCCGTTGCCCCGGCCAGATCATCTACATCAGGAGTAGGACCAACATCCGCCACATCTCCTGACAGCTGCTCGATTCCCGGATCCATCGGCTGCGTTTCGCCTCCCAATGCTCCCGGATCCGTACATGCAGCGCTGCCCATTGCAATACCTGCACAGAGGGCACCTAAAGCTACCTTTTTGCCAAGGCGCTCACGCTTCTCAAGTTCCTTTTCAAGATATCTAAGCTCGCTCTCACATCTGGGACAGGTACCGGAACAGTCTCCCTGATATGTGCACTCACGGGTAACATAAGGAATATCATTTTCATCTGCTATTTTCTGACGGATTTCCTTTAGAATCTTACATTTGGCTTTTCCCAGCATAATCGTCCCCTCCCCATATACTGATCGTACTCATTGCTCTCTTAAAAATGCCGCCACTCCATGCTCCTTCGCAAGCAGCAGTTCCAAAAGCAGGGATGAGGCTATCTGTCTCTCCCTGTATTCCTCAGCCACATAGAACCATTTGATACAGACTATGATATCAGACCGGTCGGATCATTTTCAAGATAATAATATTCCAAACAGCTGTCTGAAAGCTAAAATGCCCGTTCACTTATGGGCTTCCTGTGCTTCTCGCAAAGCACCGGCTTCCTGGCAGCCGGGTCCTTAATGGAATCCCTGAGGGCAAGCTCGCTTTCAAGCCACAGCCTTCCGAAATCTTCCTTATCTGCACATACTATCGGCTCACCGAATACTATCCTTGTGGGATGCTCTGTCGAAACCTGTTCGCAGTATACCGGGATCACGGGAGCAGAGGCTTTCTGCGCAACGATCCATGCACCTATTGCCACATCCTCCGGTACAGTTATATCTATGTCAGCTATGGTCTGCTGTACGAAAATATTCACCACCCCATCCGGTGAGCTGTTTAAGTGTTCTATGCATCCCATTAAGACCTTCATTCCGCTTGACTTATCCGTCCTTACCACACTGATCAGTGAGCAGATTTTTTCCAGGAGTTTATTCAGCTTCGGATTGGAAACCCAGTCGCTCTTTGCAACCACCAGCACATTCGGAACTATCGTGCCGAATATCGGCCCGTCAAACTCACTGATATGGTTTGGGGCAAATACATATTTTCCGTGTTCATAGCTGCCCTTATTTATAAGCTCTATATTGAAGACTTTGCATATGCCTTCAAAGAATCCTGCTCTGGTCTGCGGATCCAGTCCATGCATCCTTATGAGCACGTTTAGCTGCTCTATCAGATCCACAGCCTGGTCAGTTGTGTAGCTGTCAACACCGCCGTACTTTTTCATAAGATCATTAAATTTTACAATTTCCGTATCGTACACTTCGTTCATTTTAAATTTAAGCTCCTTATTTCTTCATTTTATAAGCCGGATCGGCAGGGAATCCGCCCTTAAGCTTCTGCATGCCCCGCTGCACGGCATCCTTTGAATTCTTCCAGTCCGCATCATTATTGCGGTAGTCAAACTTTTCAATAAGCCAGTTCACATCTTCCTGCATACGGTCAAGATTTTCCGTCATCAGGGGGATAGTCTCATCATAAAATTTCTGCAGGTTATCACCGCTTAGTTTCTCATCTGCCGCCTCGCACAGATCCGCATAATGCGTAAGGCAGAAGCCCTTGCCTTTCTTAACCTTTTCCCTGAACGCTTCATCCTGGGCATAAAGAATAAAGAAAGTGTCAATGTATCTGGCATATATTTCCTTTATATGATTGCATATGTAGCAGTTTTCTTCTCTGGCTCTGGCATAGGAAACTATGGCATTGCTGCTCTTTTTTCCTTTAAGCTTATCTGCAAAGGAGAGCTTATTAGGCTTGAAGCCATTCGCTATCCTGGCAAAGTCCTTACGCATCTTCATATAATGAGTCTTCAGGATCCAGCCGTTGCCAAGGGTATTTCCGTACTCAAACATTTTCTTGAAATGTTCACGGCAGAATCCCTGATTGTCCGTAAGCTCCCTTACATCCGATTCCATATAGGAGGCGCAGGATCCAAGCACAAAGTCCAGTGTCTCCATTTCAAGAGAGCGCTCCACATTGCATAAGGGACACTCGCCCCCCTCATCAATGGCATCATTTAAGGGGATGGTGTAGAGTTTTTCTTTCATAACATATCTCCTGCATTGTCATTTGCCAAAAGGGCTTTTATACTTATTATATTCCATTATGCCCCAAAAACCAAAAGGTTTGAATTTACTGCCCTAAATCATTATAATGGCTTAAGTAAACCATCTGCGGTGCAGCTTCTGTTTTTGATAACAGTGCAGATGACATAGTGGTTTAGATATTGCATATTATTTACGACATTAATTATGAAATAGTTAGTAGTATATAATAAAAACTTCCCACTTGTTGTATACCACTAACTTCCTCACACCGGTAGCTTGCCTGACGGTGGTGCCGTTCGCCAAGCAGTTCTTACGAAAATGCCCATATCTATGGTATATTTCCGGAACCGTTCACACGCTACATCCATGTAGCGTTGTTCACTCGTCCCGCCTTCCATGGCGGTCCGTTCCTGGTGTATTGTAGCATTTTCGAGAACTGCTAAGGCTCACTAAAACACCGTCAGACAAGACTACACGGTGTGGGAAGTTTTAATATATAATAAGTGGGAAGTTTTATTAACATTTTAAGGTCTTGTATCATGAAGCGTAGAACAGGAGTAGATTATGTGTGTAGCAAATACGGGAAGAGTGGTTTCCTTAAATAAAGAGAAAAATACAGCCACCGTAAATTTCCACGGCAGCATCATTGAGGCCCGCACGGGGCTTATGGAGGTGGAAGAAGGCGAGCTTGTACTCGTACATGCAGGCTGTATCCTGCAGAAGGTATCAGAAGAAAGATACAATGAATGGGTAAAGCTGGCAGAAGAGATGGGCGACTTATAAACAAAAAAATGACAGACATAAGAGAAATATCAAAATTTTTAAAAGACTATGACGGTCCGGAGATCCGCATAATGGAGATTTGCGGCAGCCATACGGGCGCTATCGCAAAGAACGGAATACCAGGGATACTGTCTGAAAAGATCAGACTGATATCAGGCCCCGGCTGTCCCGTATGCGTTACCCCCAGCGCGTATATCGACAGGCTGATAGAGATCTCCCGGTCCGACAGACATACAGTGGTCACTTTCGGTGACCTGTTAAGAGTCCCAAGCAGCAAGTGCTCACTGCAGGAAGCAGCAGGTGCTTCTTATAAGATGGTATATTCTCCGCTTGATATCATAGAGCTTGCAAAAGACGAGCCCGAAAGGACCTTTGTCTTTGCGGCGATCGGCTTCGAGACAACTACACCCGTATATGCCCTGCTTATGCAGACTTTAATAGAAGAAAAAATCAAAAATGTAAAGATCCTGACTGCCCTTAAAACGATGCCGGAGGTTGTAGACCTCTTATGCTCCTCAGGTGCGGGCATTGATGCTTTCATTGCCCCCGGACATGTATGTGTAATAACGGGAAGCGATATTTTTAAGCCGGCTGCGGAAAAGTACAGCCTGCCCTTCGTAGTATCCGGCTTTGAAGCGGAAGACCTGCTGAGCACACTGTATCTTCTGGTAAAGAACCGGGGCAAGGGAGTGGTCATAAACAATTACCCCGCAGTAGTGAGCGCAGAAGGGAACAAAAAGGCACAGGAACTTATCGATAAGTATTTTGAAAAAACGGATGCCTCGTGGCGGGGCATCGGGAATGTACCACGATCTGGAAGATGCCTCCGTACGGAATATGCGGAATATGATGCCGGCAGCAAAGGACTTGACCATGACGAAAAAATAAACAAGGCCTGCAGCTGCGACAAAGTGATCACAGGAAAACTCAGTCCTGAGCAATGCCCACTTTTCGGAAAAGTCTGTACTCCTTCCACACCCCAGGGTGCCTGCATGGTATCCCCGGAGGGAAGCTGCAGCACACAGTATGAATACGGATCGTAAACTTATGTGGGAAGTTTTAGTTTATAAAAAACGGTGCAGCAAACAACAAAACCAAAAGGGTTTTCGCAAAAATGACAGATACGCCCATGAATGAGGAAAACGTAAAAGCCCCCCTCACCTGCGATGTGTGTCCGCATCACTGCCGGATACCTGCCGGAGGATACGGGAGGTGTCGCGCCCGCCGTAACACCGGCGATAAAATAATCTGTATAAATTATGGGAAGCTCACATCCATAGCACTTGATCCCATCGAAAAAAAACCTTTAGCCTGCTTCCATCCGGGCAGCATGATCCTGTCTGTGGGAAGCTATGGCTGCAACCTGTCCTGCCCTTTCTGCCAGAACCATGAGATCGCCGCAGCAAGGGAATCTGATTTCCACAGGCTGTATGATGTAACTCCTGAAAAGCTCTGCACCCTTGCCATACAGGAAAAACCCTCAGGAAATATCGGCGTGGCCTACACCTACAATGAAGCTTTGGTGGGATACGAGTATGTAAGAGACTGCTCAATGCTCATACATGCGGTCGGCATGAAGAATGTGCTGGTAACAAACGGCACGGCAGAGCTGCATGTACTTGAAGAAATCCTCCCTTATATAGATGCTATGAATATAGACCTTAAGGGATTCAGTGCCGAAATCTACGAAAAACTTGGCGGCGATTTCGAAACCGTAAAGAATTTCATAACGCACTCAGCTAAAAGCTGCCATGTGGAACTTACCACTCTGATCGTACCCGGATTAAATGATTCTCCGGAGGATATGAAAAATGAAGCAGAGTGGATAGCAGACATCGATCCTTCTATCCCCCTGCATATCACCAGATATTTTCCCCGCTACAAAACACACGAGCCGGCTACTGATATATCGGTTCTTATATCCCTTAAAGCTTTAGCTGAAGAAAAACTGCAGAATGTTTTCCTTGGAAATGTATAATTCTTTTACACATCCGGCTTGTGGTAAAATGCAAAAGCACTTCCATCCCTCTTTTTACATTCATACATAACAGCATCCGCGCAGCTGTACATCTCTGAGAAATTCAGTTTATCAGTGACTAACACGGCACCCAGACTTATAGTTACTCTATGATCCTTTATAGATTCCGGAGAAATGCTTTCCACACTTTTGATGAAGCGATTTATTACATTTGTACCGACAGTTTCATCCGGCATGCCGGGAGCAAAGATAACAAACTCATCACCCCCCAGTCTTATCAGTACATCTGATGACCTGAAAGTATCCCTCATTGCATTCGCAATACCTATAAGCACCTCATCACCGGCATCATGACCGTATGTATCATTGATGATTTTGAATTTATTTGCATCAAGCAGGCAGAACATTCCTGTTTTTCCTTCTTTTATCAGTTTTTCAATACGGAGTTCACCGCTCCTTCTGTTGCAAATTCCGGTAAGGAAATCCGTCTCCGACTGGATCTTAAGGTCCTCCTCCAGCCGCTTCTGCTCTGTAATATCCATTAGGGAGTAAATGGAAACCTGCTCACCATTTGACAATATCACACTCTTGACTCTGGTAAGGAGATAGTGTTTTGTACCATCATCATGTTCAACAGTGGATTCAAAGACCACCTCTTCCGCATCCGGTGAAATCTTACCAAGCTGCTCATCTATATGATCAAGCTCTTCCTTTTTAAAAAGCTTTCTTATACTCTCGATGGTGATGTTGCCCGAGTAATCTTTTGGGATGCCGTACAACTCCTTTGCCTTCTGGTTGATGAGCAGAAGCTCACTGTTGACATCTTTAGCTACCACCATTCCTGCAGTCTGTACATCCAGCATCTCCTTAAAGAGCTCATCCTGGTTTTCAAGTGTGTCATGAAGCTTCATGACAGCCCTAGATATGGTGCCAAATTCATCATTGCGACCCGTGAAACCCTCTATTCCATGTCCGCGACTGAAATCCGAAGCCTCCAGACGAACGATCTGATTATTTATCTTTTCTATAGGTGCCATCATGCCGGTAATCACATACCGGAGAATAAATATGAGCAAAACTGTTACCAGAATGAATATGACCATTACCATATTGCGTACTCTTCCAACGAGCAGGTACACTTCCGATTCAGGCTCTGACACAATGAATATCCAATCATAATCCGGCATATAATAAATGGACATGACCTGACCATCCTGAGTGTGGTCGCCCTGCTGTATCTTTGGATCTGCCTTTATCCTCTTAACCTCATCCCACAGTTCCTCATCATCACATTCGGTTCCCATAAGCTCCGGTCTTGCTGCATCATATATGTACATCCGGTTAGCACAGTTGATTATGGTATAGCCATACTTGGTCTCTTCATCAATGTCAAGCTGAACCCCTATTTCTTCCGGATAGAATGCTGCTCCGGCAAAGCCAATCATCTCATTGTCATCATTTTTTACTGGGGCATATACCGGCAGAACCATCTTCTGAGTAACCGGAGCCAGCACTATACCGGTGCAGAATGAACCCTGATGCTCACGGATCTCATTCTCCAGAGCCTTAGCGGCAGAGCTATCCCTGAAAGTTTTATCCACGGAATCCGGATTGATATGTGCCAGCACATAGGTATTCCAGTCCGCAATATAAAGACCTTCTATATTATCGTAACCTTCGGCGTATTTCAGGGTATAGTCTCTTGCAGCCTTGATGAGCTCCGGATCTTCCGGATGAGTCAGCACATTTACAGCCTCCTGAGACCTGGCATATCCATTCAGGAAATCACAGCGGCCCTCTATATAATTTTCTGCAAGGTCCGCACGGTGATGCGCAATGATACCCATATCGGAAATCACCCTATCCTCAAGGATATTGGAAAGCCAGATATTAAGGAACATAAACATAACGACCATGGCAACGACTTCTGCCAAGATAACGAGCATGGTGATCTTCTCTCCGATACGCCTCATAAAACTATGCTCCTTATTAAATGCGTAGAAACAACAACAGATATGGTCTTATTATAGCATAATTGTTCATACTGATATTAAATATATCCACCCTAATGTTACATGCCTTACGGGCTTTATCCCTCTTTTCAGTTTTGAAATAAGACAAAAAGTACCTGTACGGGAAAGGTGATCAGAGTACTTCATCCATTACCGCCCACGCCCTCTCATCCACCTGCTTTTTCACCTTCGGGCGGTTTTCGTCACGCATGATCCACGACACCAAAGCAATAATAAACATGTAGGCAACCGCTATAACTGTCAGCGGCATAATAAACTCAAAAGTATTCTGTCTGAAATATTCTACAGTCCTGGTCATGTCATTTACGGCAATATATCCGGCCAGTGGTGTGAATTTTATAAGGCTTATCACATTTTCCCTGTAGCTCTTCCACATAGTTTTTCCCGATCGTATATAAAGTGCGGCAAAAAACTCAGCCGTATCTATGTATTCTACACGATAGTTTTTCGCCAGATCACCGTTTATTTCATCTTCAGCACATTCCTTTATTGTACGGTATACCTTCTCGCTGAATACTATGGTAAATCCCAGGACCGCAGCAACAATCTCACCCAAATACATGTCCTGATAATAAACATAATAAAGGAACATGATGGTCATTATCGCAGGTACACCTCTGATGATCAGTATTGTCAGTTTGGTAAGCTGTCTCACGATTGGATCCGCACGCTGGGTAAGTATGTACATGATACATCCCATAATGGTTCCGGCAAGAACAGTAAGGACTGTGAGCAGAATAGTGGTGCCGATTCCTCTCAGAAATAATCTGTAATTATCGTTTTCAATGAAAGTTCTGTAAAAAGAACGTCCGGGATAAGAAACCTCATTTTCCTGTTCTCCATTCCGGCTTCTTACACATATTGATGCACCGCCGCTGTAATCCGCCTCGCTGAAGTACAGCTTCTCTGCCCTCTCCCCTGTTACAGTGATCGCACCACAGCCCATATCAAATGTTCCGTCAGCCACTCCGTTAAGCATAGCCGTAAAATCAGACGGACCTGCTTCCAGCGTATATCCGTATTCACGACAGAACCCTATAGCCAGATCTATGTCATAGCCCACCGGCTTTCCGGCTGACATATAAGAAAACGGGATATTACTGATATCATAGACAAGTCTTATGGTTCCGTTAGTTCCGTTTAAGTCTGCCATTGAATCACTGGTCTTATTATCGGTACGGTCACCGAACCACTTGTCATCAAGCCGCTTTAGTTCCCCGCTTGTCCTCAGGCTCTCCACATATGCACTGAACTCCCTGCACAGTTTTTCTCCTGTCTCATTTTTTGTAAATACAAAAGCATAATCGGCAGGCTCCACATATCCGTCTATCAGACGGTAATCGTCATTTCCGCGCATGACTGCCCTGATGATAGGCTCGTCATCAATAACTCCGTCTGCATTTCCGATCATGACTGACTTATATGCGTTTTCACGGCTGTCAAAGTGCATTATCTTTGCTTCCGGATAATACTTTTCTGCCAGGTCACTGAATATATATCCATCCACTACTGCAAGTGTAAAATCGCTGCTGTTAAAACCCTCTACCGTTTCGGGAAGTACTTTTTCTTTTTCGTATTTCCCACAGGCCGCAGGCAGGATCGCGAAAAAAGCAAGCACAATCACAGTAAGCAATATCTGAATACTGTTGGCGCCTTTATTGCTTAAACTTCTATTTTTATTTATATTAATATTTATATTTCTATTGTCTGATTTCTTCATATATAGTATCGGTCAGATTACATTTTACTTCTCCGGTCCGTCTTCGCCCGCTTCATTTATAGCTGTACCACTTAAATCCAGATTTGTACCATTAACCGTTTCAAGCTCTGTTTCAGTCCCGTTTCCGGGCTCTGCCTCACTGTCACTTACATTCCCACGATCCATGCAGGCCTCCCTTATGGCTTCCGCACTCGAGGCTCTTTCAAACGAAAGAGTGAAATAATTATCACAATACGGATCCTGGGGAATCTCATACATCTTAAGCCAGAGATAACACGCATCCACGACCTTCTTACTGTTACGGATCTGCTTATCCAGACTCTTAAACTCATCCGATTCCAATATGGATACGACATAATGTGCCTGCATTTCCGGATCGGCTATATTGAACTTGTATTCTTCACCCGGTCCTCCGGGTCCGAACCAGATCTCGGCATAATGATAAAGCCCTTCCTTTTTGGCGTATGAAGTATACTGACCGTAGCCATAACCGCCATCAATGTTTACCCATTCACCGTATTTGTTATAAAAACCATTTGTAGTATTCAGAAGACGTGCTTCCAGAAAATCCTGCTTACCGATAGTATGGCGGTTGATCTTTTCCGTATATTCTGTGTCTTCTATTTCCCAGATCTGATTGTTGTAATCTTCAAGATTGCCGGCCTCAAAACGGGACTCGGATTTCAGGTTGCACATTACCCCAAGTGTTGCAGTCTCGTTGCCGTCGAAATGTTCCATAAGAAGATCCCATAAAAGCTGCTCTTCGGTTATACCGTTCAATGTATTATACTGTTTTTCCACCGGGGCATCATTTTTTTCAACCGCCATCATTATCGCCTCATCTACCGGAGTATCGTCTATGATACCACGGGACTTAAGGAATGAACCCGGGATACATATTTCGATCATGGCAATAATAAAAACAAGTACCGCCGCACCGACGGCACTTCTCCGGATGAACTTTTTAAGATTAGCGTTGGATTTATCTGCCTCTATGCGCTTGAGACGGTTTTTATCCCGGAGCTTTGTCTCCTGATAAAGATTCTGCACATATCCTTCGTGTGCTTCCAGGTTCCGGTCTATACGCTGCCTGTGCTGTTCAATCCTGCCATCTATACGGGATCTCCTGCGGGCAAGGAACTTATCAAATTTTGCAGTGCGCTCAAGGAAACGCTTTGCTTTTTCCGCATCTCCTTTAATATATCCGGATCTTATCTGTTCGCGGCGCTTTGCTATACGCTTGTCCTGTTTTGCACGGAGCTCTTCGCGAAACTTAGTCCTGCTGTTTCGGGCATCAGCTATGCGCTCATCCCGCCTCTTAATATAGTCCCGGCGTTTTTCCATGACAGAGGATTCGCGAGCCGACTTTTTCCGGTAACCGGCATTCGTCCGTTCAACAAATCTTTTATGCTGTTCTGCTGTCTTCCTATCGTAATTAATATCAGAATCTCCTGCTGTTCTATTTTTATTATAACAATGTATCAAGCACTTTATTTATGCTTCACTCTTCTTCTTTCTCTTATCTGCATACATCAGTGCATCAGATACTTTTATCATTTCCTCTATTGTCTGAGGATCTATATTCTTAAGCCTTGCATAGCCGCAGGCTACCTGCAAAGGGTATTTGGGACTGTTTGCATTATAATTATTCTCTGCTGTCTCCAGCCTGCTTAAGCTTTTCCTGTATCTTTTTTCCAGTTCGGCACTGTCAATGCTTAAGACCGCGCTCTCAACCGCAGCATTCTTTTTCCTGCTGAAAATACCCTCGTGTCCCGCTCCGCTCTTTTCCATACTGTCAGGTCTTATCACTACCACAAACTCGTCTCCGCCGACACGGAAGCATTCACCCACATGCCCGAAAGAGTCCCATATCATGCGCGCCGCCCTCTGCAGGAACCTGTCACCTTCATCATGTCCGCCATTATCATTTACCTGCTTGAGGTTATTAAGATCCATGGAGACGATGATAAAATCATAATTTCCTGCAGCCATTTTTTTCTCGAGCTGTTCACACTCGGATTCAAAAGCAGTTCTGTTGCCTAAATGCGTAAGAGGATCAACATAGGCAAGCCGTCTGGCTGATATCGTCTCATCAGCAAGTTTTTCATTATCCACATTACGAATGAGCGAACCGATATAGATCATTATCATAAAAACGGCCACACCCATACGCGAATACTGTGCCGCATCCACTCCACTGCGGTTAGCTACCATAAAGATTATCAGATCAGCAAGTATGGAAACCGTCAGGATCGAACCTGCGATCACCGGTAGTTTTCCCATTTTAAGCTGAGTCTTATTTTTCTTTGAGTCAATAAAGTTTTTCAATGCACTGCCTGCAACACACAGGAAAAATACCACGGCGTCAATATACATATATTTCAGCACATCATGGAAATCAACCGAATGCCTGATATAGACACTGTAAATGATCACTCCGGCAAATAAAGTCTGACAAAGACATACAATGATCTCTGCCACACGGTTTGTAAAAGTAAACATGGATGTGATGAATCTTGTAAGCGGATACCACGCCAGAAAAAGCACTGCATAATCAAACATCAGGATAATGGCAGAATATGATCCCATTAACAGGACCGGGATCTGTGTCTCTATGGCTGACCATATTCCAACCAGTGAAGTAAACAATCCCAGTGCAAGGAAATTGTATCTCTTGGAGCTTCTTATATGAACAAAGTACTCCAGCACCATCAGGAACCCGAGTATCACTATCAGTATGCTTATAAAAAAACCTAAACCGAAATTTGAAAAATAATCCTCGATATAGACTGCATGAGAACAGATACGCATATAATCAAGCAGACAGGAATTGTCATCATATGCAGGATAAACCACAATCTTTATGGTCTTTCCGGCATTCTCCGCCCCCAGATAAATATGATGGAAAAGGGACTCCTGCCCCTTCTGTCCCAACTGTGCAGCGTCAAGAAAACTGTAAATTAATTTTTCTTCTATATAAACATTGAAGTGGATATTCTTTCCGTTGAAATTCAGCAGATCGTTATTGGTAAGATCCTCCGGAAGTTTTTTTGTTGCAACTATACGGCCTTCCGAATCCTTTGGTGCCTCGGAGATATTCTCCATGGAATAAAGACGGCCATCACACTCCCAGTCCTCGGAGAAAACCAGAGCATCAGTCATGCCGTTTTGTGAAGAAACCTGCCTGTTCACCATCATAAAGGTCATAACAAGCCAGAGCAGGCAGCAAATGCCGTACATCGTGATCATGACCGGAGCGGCTTTTTTCATTATTTCGTCTGTTTTTTTAGCAGAACTGTCCATAATGCTTCATATTATAGCATAAACCGTCAAAGTTATGTAAATCAAAGTTCCTCAGGCTATTTGAATCGCAAACGGCACTGCCCACTTAACCACTTTCAGACAGGAAAACAAAAAGAACTTGTTTTCAAAAATTTTGAAAATTTGAATAAAATCCTGTATGAGAATATAATATACAAATATTTCCTATGTCTGCAACGGACACCTGACAGGAGAAAATACATGAACGAACTTATAAAAAAAGAAAGCATGAAGCTCGGCGTAGAGCTCAGTGACAGACAGGCTGAGCAGTTTGCCCTTTATTACGAGATGCTCATAAAGAAAAACGAGCAGGTCAACCTGACCGCGATTACAGAAAAAGAAGATGTTGCTGTAAAGCATTTCGCAGACAGCCTTGGTATAGTACTTTTGAAGGATAATCCCTGTGTGAAGCGCATGCTTTCCGGCGAAGGAATAAAGATAATAGACATCGGAACCGGAGCAGGTTTCCCGGGTATTCCCTTAAAAATAGCTTTCCCGAATGTAAATGTCACCCTGCTTGACTCTCTTAATAAAAGAGTCATCTTTCTTGATGAAGTTATCACAGACCTTAAGCTGGAAAAGATAAAAGCCATCCACAGCCGCGCAGAGGACCAGGCAGCTCCCGGAAAGCTCAGAGAGACTTTTGACCTGGCTGTATCCAGGGCAGTTGCAAATATGTCCACACTTTCGGAATACTGTATTCCCTATGTAAAAAAAGGCGGATACTTCATAGCCTACAAATCCGGAGAATTTGCAAAGGGTGAAGAAAGACAGGCTTCCGAAAAAGCGATTAAGGTTTTCGGCGGAAGCCTTGATACAGTTTACGAATACACCCTGCCGGACACAGATTACTTCCGCTGCCTTGCTGCAGTCAAAAAGGTGCAGCCTACACCTAAGAAATATCCAAGGAAAGCGGGGCTTCCATCCAAGGAACCCATCTGTTAAGAACTTTTTTGCTATAATATTCAGCGTTGTGCGACTATATGCTTGAAAAAGGCATATCGGAGTCTGCCCTGAAAATCTCAGACAAGTTGGAGTGTGACATCATGGATAACGGCCAAAAGAAAAAAATGAACAGTCATGTAAAAGGAATCCTCTGTATAATAGCAGCGGCTTTCGGCTTTTCCCTTATGACTTTTTTTGTACGTCTTTCCGGTGATCTCCCCACTATGCAGAAGGTTTTTTTTAGAAATGCCATTGCGGCAGTTATTGTCCTGATACCGATCCTTCGCAGCAAAGAAAAATTCTATGTACCCAAAGGAAATAGGGTGGACATACTTATGAGATGTCTCTTCGGCACCAGCGGTGTGGTTGCAAATTTCTATGCCATAGACAGACTTCCCATCTCTGATGCAAATATGCTCAACAAGCTGTCACCCTTTTTTGCCATACTTGCTTCCATAATAGTAGTAAAAGAAATTCCGTCCAAGCTGGATATACTTGCAACACTGATAGCATTTATCGGCGCACTCTTCATAATCAGACCGTCAGGCGGACTGGAAGCTGTACCTGCACTCTTAGGACTCTACGGAGGTTTCGGTGCCGGCGTGGCATATACTTTCGTAAGAAAGCTTGGGAAAAAAGGAGAACGGACCAATATAATCGTATTCTGCTTTTCGGTTTTCTCCTCGCTGATAGCACTTCCATTCATAATCATTGACTACCACCACATGGAACCTGGCCAGCTCATATGCCTCATACTGGCAGGGTGCAGTGCTGCCATTGGACAGTTCGGAATCACAAGTGCTTATAAATTTGCACCGGCCAAAGAAATTTCCGTCTTTGATTATACACAGGTCATATTTGCAGCAATGCTGGGGTTTTTCTTCTTTGCAGAAATACCGGAAACCTTAAGTTTTATAGGCTATGCGATAATCATCGGTGTTGCTGTTGTAAGATGGAACCATCTGAGAAAGCAGGATTAAACGACAAGTTTATTTCCTGCGATTTCTTTTTTTATCTTCCTTTCCCTTCTTTTTTAATGAAAGAAAGATCACTATTAATGTTGCCACAGTACCGGCACCTATGGCAATCAGAATAATAAGCCGGTCGTTTCGCATTTTACCATGCTGAGTATTTTCCGCATTTTCCTGACCGCCTGCGTTTTCACTGACATCAAATCCATAGAAGCTGTCGTAAAAAATATCCGTGCCCTCTGCAGGATAGCCGGTAATAACTGTACTGTCTCCGGCATTATTTTCACCGTTTTCCGTACTGTCTGTCTTTGGGATTCCTGTATCTCCATTGTGTGCCTTTTCCCACTCAAGAGCTGCTGCCGCCAGTTCATCCTGATATTCAAAATGCACATTTACCGTATTGCTTTCCGTTTTCTGGTCATAGGCGTTGTATACTCTTACACGCACTTCCGTATCTTTTTCCCTTGGCAAAGTCAGATAAAATTCGGCGCTCTCCTGATTCCTCGCTGCGTTATGCGCATACCCCGGCCAAGTCGCTATGCCCTGCCAGCTTTCACCGCCATCGAGACTGTACTCATAGTATTCCAGCAATTCATTGCTATCAGAAGCGTTTATTATAAATTTTACCTCTCCGCTTTCTTCGTTTTGCTCCGTAAGTTCCAGCTCACATGTTTCAGGTGCTGTACTGAATGACATGGGCGGTATACCAAGGTCAGGCAGTGATGCCTGAACCAATTCCGTTCCTGAATAATCGACACCAAGGACCGTACTTTTTAATCCAAAGTATTTGGCCACCGCAGTAGCATCAGCCCTTCCGAAATTCCTTTCCTTTTCTTCCGTATCAAAGAATGCAGCATCCTGCTCTGCGTCAAGGTGGCAATGCTCAAGTATTACCGTAGTGATACCAAACTTCTTTCCTTCACGGATCACTCCGTAATATTCGTCACCGTTATTTTTTATCTTGGTCTTTACCCCCCTGTTATGCAGCCCCATTGCAGACATCTCCCCCAGCCAGACTTCAGCAAACTGATAACCGTAATCGATATAGGGTGCAGTAGAAGGGATCCATATCTCCGTACCATACATGGCATGTTCTTCCGATGCATTATAGTGAAGGCTGAAAAGATAATCTGCTCCCACAGATGCGGCGAATTCTGCTCTTTCTCTTAAGGACATATCCACATCCTCAGTCCTGGTCATATATACTGTTATTCCTTCGTATTTAAGGAGTTCTTCATACATGGCCTGTGCCGTAATGAGCGTCCGGTATTTTTCCAGTATGGCAGATGTATCCGTTCCCTCATTTTCTCCGCCGTGTCCCGGATCGATGACGATCACCAGCTCCTCACCGGTATCCTGGAGACGCGGCGCAGCAAGGGAAACTATAGGAGCAGAAAAAGACACCAAAAAAAAGAGGCTCAGAAAAAACAATATGATGCTTTTATTTTTTATCAGTGTTCTACCCGACATGTATCAATAAATCTTTGAAGAAGCAACTAAATTCTTGAAACAATACTTAAAATCCCATGTTATAAAAACCGGTCCCTAATAAAATGGACCGGTCTTAATCACCAATATGCACCGTTATCCTGAAATGCAGCACCACCTAAAGGACCTTCTCCGTAGGGGCGGATCCAGGCATCATTATAGAAACGCTGCAGTTCCGGGAAACCGTTATCCCAGCGCTTGCCTCTTATCCCGAAATAAAGCTGTAAATCTCCGCCTAAATAAACAGACTTCTTTCCCATCTTTTTGATCGTGGTCTGAATATGGGGACCAAAGGTGCCACAGGCAAGCAGTGCCACATCAAAGTCCAGCTTTTCTATATCATTCCTCTGGAACTCAAGAGCCTCCTGCCATTCCTTGAAGCGGGGATCATGATGATCATCCAGCGCTCTTGAAAACCATACGGATTTATATGTCTGCAGGTCGGCAAATTCAGGAAGCAGATGATCAGGGAAGATCTTATCCCTTTTTTCATACTGGTCCATTACTTCCCTGTCAAACAGTGTGACCACAAGCACCCTCTTTCCTTTGAGAGCTTCCAGCCAGAAAGGTTTGTTTATCTCGTACGCACTGGAAAAGTTAAGGAAACCGGTCTCCACCCTGGCAGCATTCGGAGCATATTTTTTTACAAGTCCTGCCTCGCCCCTCTTGGGCACATACCAGCAGCATATGCCGTCACATGCAGCATAAGCTTCTTCCATGCGCTGACCGTAGTAATACAGGTCGTCGCAGTCCCACCAGTCCAGCTTTAACTTGCTGATCCTTTCGGGATCTCCGCCATTTTCATCATACATATGGAAACGCCCCAACTCTTCTATACCGGGCCTTATCATCATGAAAGGCTTGTCATCCATCAGACTTTTATACAGCCAGTCATTACCTGCCTGCGTTCCACGCATAAGTTTCCCATTATTAAGATAAAAGGCACGTGCTCCTACCGCATAGCCTTTGTTATATATCCTGCTTAACGCTTTTCTCAACGCACTTTTTTTCTTCGGTTCAGCCATAAAAACCTCATTTATCCGTATTATATAGCAAATGACAAACCACTTTCGTTTTGCTGTTTACTGTGTCGGATTTTAGCCGCTGCAAGCGGCATATTTCCTTATAAAATCCGCACGCATCCTTGCGGAGCGTTATAGTATGCGCAATTGCACTTACTGTATTTTTCCGGCTGCAGAAATCCTTCCGGTCAGTATTTGCTCCGTACTGTACCGGACAGCCGCTAATATTTTAACATAATCATGATTTATTATCATACTTTATTCACTGTCTTATACGGTCTGTCACATACACGACAGATTTTTCGTCAGGGCATTTGCTTATTATCAAAAACACCTGACAGATTTCTCCATCAGGTGTTCCACAAATGTTATTTAAAACTTTCCCAACCATACAGACTCGCCCGACAATGTAAACTGAGCCTTAGCGTTTCACTCCACTATACTCAGATCGATATCGCCGCTGCCTGTCTTTACACTGCAGTTTCCACCGTTTCCGTCAGCAGGAACACGGATAGCACCGCTTTCGCTATTCGCATCAAACTTCATTGCACTCTTAAGTGTTCCTGTGATGTCTCCGCTACCGGTCTTCAATTCCATCTCTCCTGCATCACAGGCGTTAAGTGTTATATCTCCGCTTCCGGTTGATGCATTAAATCCTGTTTCAGATACAGCGTCCGTAAGACTGATATCACCGCTGCTTGTCACCGTTTCAAGATCTGACGCACAGCTTACACTGTTCACAGTAATATCTCCGCTTCCGACATGGAAATTTACAGAGTTGCATGAGACTTGGGAACAGTCCACATTACCTGAGCCCGTCTTGCTGTTTACGAAATTATCTACACTACAATCCCGGATACTTATATCTCCGGTTCCGGTCTTAAAGTCTGCGCTGCCGGCATTAACGCTTTCCACCTTCAGGTTTCCGCTGCCGGAATACAAAACGAGATCATCTGCAGTCAGTCCGGCCAGCATCACGTCTCCGGAACCTATGTTTACATCAACATCCTCAAAAGTAAATGTATCCTTATCTGCAACCATATCGCCGGATCCATCCTTTACTTTCAGGTTTTCATACACATCCTTCGGAAGATAAAGTGTGGAATGATCGCCCATTTCGTAATTTACCATAATAGCAAGATGATCATACTGCTGATTATCTATTACCAGGGTGTCATTCTGAACGGATACCTCAAACCACTCGCTGTCACATTCATAACATACAAAATGTGCATTCTCGTCATCAGATCTTTCTATCCAGATATCCTGGGAATCTATTTGCATGTCGATACTGCTGAAATCTTCAGTAATATCGTAGGTCTTTTCCTCATAATTTACCGTTTTGATCAGATTCTTAAAATCAAATTTTGCGCTTGCAAAAGCACCAACTATCATTATCACTCCGATTACGACCATCCCCAGTGCTGCAAATATTGTTATATTCTTTACGATCTTCATTTTTTCCTCCTCGTCATTAATTTGCGGATTTCTTTTCGCCTACAAAAAGTTTCTTTAGCCAGAGCACAAACTTCTTGCTTAAGATAAACATCCACTTCGTGATCTGGTTAAATCCGAAGAACAGAAGAACAGATACTCCTGTCAATGTTATCCCTATACCACTCAGGAATAAGCCTGTGGCAAACCCGTTGGTCTGCATAAATGCTGCCACTATACCAAGAATTCCTGATAAAAACAGCGAAAGGTCCGTTACATACAGTGAAAGTATGATGATCCAGAATGTCATATATATGGACAATCCCGTGATTATAAGCGACAGCACTATGGGTACCCACACCGGAGATCCGATCACTAAAAGTGCTATCTCCCAGCCTGCAAGCCCCCTCTTCGGCTTGATCTTTTCCTTAACGATATTTACAATGGGAATCTCTTTCAGTATTTTGTTCTTTATCTCGTCAATGCTTCCCAGTCCGTTTACAGCCTCTTCCTCAGGGATTCCGTCTTCCATACGGTCGTCGATCATCTCTTCGTAATAGTCCACTGACTTTTTAAGATCCTCCTCAGACAGGCCTTTCAGTGCCGCCCTCAGCTGTTCCGTAAATTCAGTTTTATTCATTTTTCTCCTCCCCTTGTTACAAACTCGTAAATCTGCATAAGTTCCTTCCACTCACTCTCAAACTGCTTAAGGCGTTCAATGCCGGAATCTGTGATATGGTAATATTTTCTGAGCCTCCCGTTATGCTCTGCCGTCCGTACCGTAAGCATCTGTCCGCTTTCCAGACGCCTTAGTATCGGATACAGCGTCGACTCGGAAATTTCCACATAAGGACTTAAATCTTTTACGATACGGTAACCGTAGGAGTCCTCATCCCTGATGGCAGCCAGGACACATACATCCAGGAGCCCCCTCTTCATTTGGTTTTCCATATTTTCCCTTTCTGCCGCTTAAATGGCTTCAATACTGTTTTAAGTCATATATCCTTCTATGCCTTATACTATACGATGCATAGTATTGTGTGTCAAGGGGTATTCCTTAATTATTTCTTAAATTTTGCGTAACCGGAAGTTTTTCCGATTACGGCTATCTGATAACTGTTGTTTGGACTGTTTTTTCCACTTAAACAAAAAATACACAGGGACATGACAGCGCAGGATGCAAACCGTGAATTAACAGATGAAGAGATCAATATAGGCGAAACGGTTGGATTCAAGTTGGGCACTCGCATAGGAACTATCGTCAACATGGAACAGAGATATGTATCACTTCAACCGTTCTTCCAGTTCCTCAGCGGATACAGGCTTACTGTAATAATATCCCTGCATGACACGGATGCCCAGATCCCGCATGAGCTCCACCTGTTCTTCCGTCTCTATACCCACAGCAACAATCTCTATTTTCATCTCCTTAGCAAGTGCAAGGAGAGCATGGATTATCTCCATTCGGCCGGGATCCGTTATTCCCTGCGGGATAAGGGTACGTGCAAGCTTGATGGTTGAAAAACCGCAGTCTCTGATATAAGAAATATTTATGTCGCCCCCTCCGAATTCATTCAGGGAAAGCGTATATCCAAACTGATGAAATGCGCGCAGTGTTTCCTTGGCAGATTCCGCTGCTCCCATCATTACATCATTGCTGACATCAAGTATCAGGTCGGAATGATTTATCTCCAGACGGTCGATTGTCTTTTCAAGGCTTTCGATAAAATCAACGTCCAGCAGCTGCAGCGGTGCAAGGTTTATAGTGGTGCTCAGATTAAGCCCATATTTTCTGTTCCAGGCATCAACCTGTTCCAGCGATTTATTAGCGGTCCACATTCCCAGCTTGCTCATCATTCCGCTTTCTTCAGCAATGGGAATAAGTTCTCCCGGTGTGCAGTCCTCAAAACCTTTTACCCGCAGGCGGGGAAAGACCTCCACGCCCACGATACTTCCGTCTGTCGTATCAAACTGAGGCTGGTAATAAATAAGAAAATCATCCTCCATCTCTGTCTGTTTAAGCTGCTTTTCTATCTTGCGACGTCTTTCCACATCCGTGACCATTCCGTTGTCAAAGAAACGGAAATCGTCCCTGTTCTTGCTGCGCTTCACCATGTACATCGCAGCATCCGCATACTGGAGCAGGTCCTCAGCATCAGTGGAATCCTCCGGATAAATTGCAATTCCTATGCTGGCAGACAGACTGAATATAAAGCTGTCCAGAAGCAGCGGCCTGTTGAAAACTCCCTGCAGTTCCTTCGCCGCTACTTTAACCTCATCCATATTGTTTATGTGTGAAAAGAAAATGACAAACTCGTCACCGCCGTTCCTTATGCATGTGTACCGGGCCGGGAGCTCACGCATCCTCTTTCCGAATTCTTCCAGCACACGGTCTCCCATCTCATGACCATAGGTATCGTTCACGGGTTTAAAGTGGTTTAGATCCACCCCGAACACAGCAAATTTGGACTGATATTTTTCAGCATCATAGATCAGATTGTCCAGTACTTTTAATCCATGCCTTCTGTTGAAAAGTCCCGTGAGCAGATCCGTTGATGACAGGTATTCGAGATCACGGTTTACCCTCTTAAGATCCTGTGTCTTTTCCTCTACCTGTGCCTCAAGAGATGTGTTGATCTCCTGCTGCTGTTTCAGAAGCTTCTCATTAAGCCCGCTGTTCTGGAGCAGGGCATACATGATAAAATACGCCAGCAAAGCGATAAGGATGTAGGAAAACTCCGTCTGTGAGAATACACCCGTCAGCCGCATTACGAGCGCCACCACTATAAGAATGGGAATGATGAGACGTACATATATCATACGTCTGCCCTCTTCACCGTTTTCCTTAAGAACAAATACATACTTATTCTGAGCCTGTGACAGTGTCCCCCAGGCCAGTCCCACCATAAACAGCACATACAGAAGGTCCATATATATATTTTCGGGATCATCACCGATAGCCTCGATATAGGAATAATGGAAATCGATCAATATATATCCAAGAATGGAAACCGGGATCAGATTGGTACCCCTTAACAGATTACCCGGTCGGAGTGAAAAAATGACATGGATACCCACCACAACAATAATGATGTTTACAAAGAAATAAGCATAAGCCCTTATCAGTGCCGGATCATTTTCGGGAAGATTGTTCGATGCCTGAATCATCTTGGCAATAACTGAAAAACCAACCACAGTTATAAGAAAAGTGTTAGCAGCAGTGACAAACAGGTCTCTCCTATTAAGTTTTAAGTATAAATATATAACAATGGACGCTCCATACAGATAATTAGGAAGAAGATAGATGGTCCTTACCAGGGTAGTGTAGGGGTCCTCCATATGCAGACAAATATCATTTACGAACAGGAGCACATCTCCCGCTGCCCAGATTCCTATGCCGCATGCAAGAAATATGGTCGGAAGCTTATAATTTCCCATATCCTTCAGGCAGGATATGATAACTATCACACAGAGAATAGTCGTGGCCGGAGAAAACAGTTCTATCCAGAAATCATTCTCCAAAAAAGTCGCAACGGCATAACCGACATAAGCTGCCAGCGTTAAAACCGCCAGTAGCAGGCGGCTTCTTTTCATTATAAAACTCCCTGTGTCTTTACTCGAATCCACCGGCAATCCCCACCTCACAGCCGTTCTGCAGCGGTTCGGGCTCTCAGGATTCCCCAACCGTTACATGTATTTTACTAAAACTGTATTTTAGCTTTAAAGTGCCACCATTTCTGCTTGGGACAGGATCATATGTCCCTCACGGAAACCGGCGGCACCTTGAATTACACCAATTCCTTTGTTATTTCAAAAATTGTTGTTTACAGTCTCATCTTTATTCTGCCTTACTTATGTAACAACGCAACATTCTCACAATGAGAACCCCCATTTTTGATTTTATCATATCAGTACTGTTATTAAAACAATTTAGTTTTTTATCTTTTCCGCAGGCAGGAATACCCTGAGCTTCTCCCTCAGGTCGCTGCTTACGATAGGTTTGGTAAGATAATCATCTTGCCGGCTTCTATCTTTGAGAAATCAAGTATATCGTTGATTATGGAAAGTATGTCTCTATTGCGTTATTTTTCCTTATTTTTTCCTTATGACCGCTATGGCGCAGGGCATACGTCCTTCCACAACCGTATATTCCACATCCTCGTAGCCCATATCCTTAAAAAACTGCTCATAGGCTTCCATGTCGAACTGCTTTTTAAAATCTGCTCCCAGCTTTTCAAGGAACTTTACGGCAGCTCTGCCCGTTCCTTTAGACATATTGATATAGGTGGGAATGATGATCAGTCCGCCGGGCTTTACCACACGCTCCAGCTCCTGCAGGGCTTTTTCCGGCTCCGGAAGGAGGTGGATCACATTGCCGGCCACGACTTTGTCAAACCTGTCATCCCTGCATTTAATATCCGTAATGTCAGCTTTTCGGATCAGGACATTGGGATACTTGCGGCATTTCCTTGCTGCCTGCTTAAGCATACCTGCGGAATAATCCGTAGCCAGGAGCTTCTTGCATACCGGTGCGATAAACTTGCTGATAGCACCCGTACCACAGGCACATTCAAGCACCACATCCGTTGGCTCTATCATAGCCGCCACTATTTTACCTGTCCCATTGAAAACCTTGCCGTTGTACACGGTCTCAAACACATCATATAAAGGTGATACTTTATCCCAGAACATCTTTTCTTTTCCTCCCCTTTTTGCTCCCCTTACTGCTTACAATCCGACACAGATATATTTTATATACAGAATCATCTGCCGGGCAACACTTATATCAATCCGCTTATCAGTATAACAAGTATCAGCACAGGCAGTCATAACCCATAAGTCTGTATATTATAACATACTACCGTATTTCAAAAAAATAGCTTACTGAAACTTCCCGCTTGTTATATTCCACTATAGTAAACGAAAGTTCCCACAAAAAAAGCGCAGCTTCCGCCACGCTTTCCAATTTCAGACTCCGAATGCTACTATCTTTATCTCTTAAGCTCTTCCAGGAAATCCTCTACATCACCTACTGTTTCCAGATCTGCGATCTTGTCATCCGGTATCTCGATATTGAACTCATCCTCAAACATAACTATAGCGTTAACAACATCGAATGAGCTTAAGTCAAGGTCAGCCACAAGCTTTGTATCCCTTGTAATCTCTTCGGGTGGAACTGAACACTCCGTAAGCTCTGATAAGATCTCTGTAATCTTCTGAAACATATTTTGTCTCCTCTCTCTTTTACAATAATCTTTTGTTATAAAACAATCTTCAGGGCGATGACAGCCCGATGTTTGCAAAGCAGATCTTCAATTGCGGGCTGCCGTAACAAGAAGAACCGACAGGTTCCTGACAGTTACATCACCCCTTCGTTGTGGTCATTATAAACTACATTCCATATATATGCTATATGTAATTTACTCTTTTTTGTATTATTTTCAGTTATTTTATTATTTTTTGTATCTGATTATCTTCTTGGTGGAATTTTTCTCAAATTCCGTATCCCTTAAAGTAATCTTGCGAATCTTTTTGAACTGGGGCTGGGGCTTGTTCCACTTATCCATCATATCGTCAAAATATTTCTGGTCGCCCCTGTGCTCTTCATTCGGATATATCTCCGCAACAAGCATACCCTTTTCCCCGGAAACAATGATCTCCTCCACGGCATCATCCTTAAGGAACTGCTCCTCTATCTCCTCAGGTGATACATTCTCGCCGTTGCTTAAGATTATGAGATTCTTCTTCCTGCCGGTAATAAATATGAAACCGTCATCATCGATTGTTCCCAGGTCTCCGGTGTAGAACCAGCCATCCTTCATAACCTCGGCGGTAGCCTCTTCGTTCTTATAATATCCAAGCATAACCTGATCCCCCCGGGTCATGATCTCTCCATCAGGTGAGATCTTTACCTCGCATCCGGGAAGCGCAGTACCTACGCTGTTCTGACGCACATAAAGATTACGGTTTACCGAAAGCACCGGTGAACACTCCGTTATGCCGTAACCTACCAGGATCTCTATGCCCCATGTATGGAAGGCCTTAACATACTTATCATCCATATATGCACCGCCGGCAATTATATACTCAAGATTGCCTCCGAGAGCCTCATGGATTTCCTTAAAAAGCTTCTTCCTGACATCTATTCCGACAGCCAGCAATGCATTGCTGAGCTTCTCTGCTGCCGCAACTGTCTTTTCCTTATTCTGCTTCTTGATGTTGCTGCGGATCATTTTGTAAAAAGTTTCCACAAAAAGCGGCACCAGAATAAGTGTCTGGGGCTTTTCGTTTTTAATGTCCCTGGAAACATTCCTTAAATTGCCGTTTATAAATACCTTGTATCTGTAGTTGTATACTGCGAAAAACGATGTCAGCAGACCGAATGCATGATGGTACGGGAGCGCCGAAATGGAGGGTCCCGTAAGTACAAAGTTCTTGCAGGCTGCGTCTATATCAAATACCATGTTCTTCTGGCTGAGCATTACGCCCTTACTCTGACCGGTGGTTCCGGAGGTGAAAAAGATGGTAGCCAGCTTGTCTGGATCGATCTTATAATCCACGAAGCTTAAATCACCTCCGTCTATCATGGCAGATCCTTTTTCGATCATGGAAGGAATCTGTGACATGGGATAAATGGTCATCTTTTCCCCGTTTTCAAGGGTAAGACTCTTGCCATTTTCATCATCCTGAACACCTTCAAAGCCGGATATGAACTTATCCGAGATAAAAGCGGCCTTACACTCCGCCTGGGTAAGAAGCTGAAGCTTTTTCTCTGCCGGCAGTTCCTTGTCCAGACATACGGATACATTACCTCCATTGGCCACAGCTAAAAATGCGGTCACCCAGCCATAGGAATTCTCACCCATTATGGCAATGCTCACATCATGGAAGCCCTGTGCATACAGGTATGTGCCAAGTCCCTCAATGTCTGCCTTGTACTTTGCGGGAGTTATCTCCACCATATTTTTACCTTCACAGTAGGCAATGGCAACTACATCCGGCTCTTCCTCCGCACGCTTGTTTATCATATACTTGAAATCCGTATTTAACGGATTGTCATAATAAGGATAGGGTTTGTTACGCTTCATATTTCCTCCTTCTGATATGACAGAATCTTTATTTTATCCGCACCTGCACTCAATTCGGTTTTGCCCAAAGATAATGCAATGCTTAGAATATACTTAACAGCAACAAGATGATAACAAATGGACTAAAATGTTGCAACTACTCCAGTATCACTATCCTGCCCTCTCCGTAAGGATCTGCATATTGCTCGCCCACCACTCCGTCCATTGCACGGGTGATGTAGTTGATGAGCACCTGGTTGTCCAGGATCACCTCGTCAAGGATCATCGGTGCGTCATCAAACATCGTATAGCCGTCTCCGTTTTCCTTAAGCAGATAGCTGTGGGATGCAACCATATATGTCCTGTCCGGATCGATAGGCTCACCTCCCACCATTACATTTTTTACACGGTACGGTCCCTCCACACCGGTAAACATTCCATCCGCATCGCAGGTGCAGCTGCTTTCCACGCTCATATCTATCTCATAGGACAGACCGGAAACCTGCAGAAATGCACCGTTCTCATCCGGCAGGGATCTTGCGCCCCATTCAAGAGCATCTATTATCTGCTGCCCCGTAGCATCAACGACACAGATCATATTTCCATAAGGATGAATGCTTATAATATCACTGTATGTAATGTCTCCCGCCATAATATCATCCCTGATGCCGCCTGCATTTATCAGCGAGATGTCTGCTCCTGTCTGTTCCCTATATGCATCGGCACAGAGATCACCTAAATTCGTCTCCTGTCGGCGTATTATCCTTACACGTCCCTCTTCATTACCAACCGCCTCCGGATCATTTATTACAAGATCAACAGAAGTGCTTGCTACCACCTCATTTAACAGGTCGGCCAATTCTGCCTTTTTTTCTTCAACCCTTGCACTTACGGGATTTTCAATCCGCATCAGTTCCGGAAGGGAAGTTTCATTTTCCCAGGTATACAAACCTGTAGACAGTGATCCGTCTTCTGCTGAGATCCTGACATATCCTATACCCTCAAGCTTGGTACCGCAGGCAGACCGCACAACGGTATTCCCGGCTTTATTCTTCATTTCCACCTGCTCTTTGTCATGACTGTGTCCGTCAATAAGCACGTCAAAATCTTCGGTATTTTCTATAACATCCTTGTATGTGTAAGGTCTGTATATCAGTTCATCTCCCAGATGTCCCATAACAACCACATAGTCAGCACCTTCGGCTTTCACGGCATCAACAGCCGACTGCACAGCGTTATATACCTGCTCTCCCGTTTCATCCTGCTGGAATCCGTATATGTATTCACCTTCTTCATTCTGGAAATATTTTGGAGTAGATGTAGTAAGCGTGTAAGGTGTGGTAACCCCCACAAAACCTATCTTTACTCCATTAACTTCTTTTATGATATACGGATCGAAAACAAGCTCCCCTTCCTTATTAAAATTGCAGCTTATATAAGGAAAGTCTGCCATCTCCGTAAGCTCTAAGAAACGGTCCATCCCATAATCAAACTCATGATTACCCGGTATGGCTATATCGTAGCCGACCTCGTTCATAAGATCTATTATCGCACCGCCACGGGTGAGAGTTCCGACAGATGCTCCCTGGACTGCATCGCCGTTATCCACAAGAATGGTATGATCACCGTTAAGTTCAAGCGTTTCCCGTAACTGGTACAGACCTGCATATCCGAAACCACTGTCTATAGCACAGTGCACATCACTCGTATAGAGTATTACGATGTCACCGGAACCGGCAGCTGCGGGAGTATTTGCAGCAGGTGAATCCGTAGCGGCATTATTATCCGGCGTCTCCTGTCCTGTCTCCCCCATTGCCGCAGGTTCCGTACTTTCCGTATTCTCTGACACACTTCCGGTATCACCCTGTCCGGTGCATGATGCGGCAAACAGAAAAGTACCTGCCAGCAGAAATGTAAGTACCTGTTTTAGCCTGTTTTTCATAGCAATACTCCTTATTTATTTAAACTTCCCACTCACAGACCTAGTTAGAACGACACTCGCAATTGCACCGGAACAATCACGATGCGTTCTTAGCTTCGGGGAAATCCAGCGCTTACAGTCCGTTATTATCCGTTACAGGTTTGCGAGACGGCATGATTTTTGGCCGGCTCGCATGTGACGGATAATTACGGACTGTTTGCGATTAGTTTCCCGAAGCGTTGCATCGGTTCCGGCGCAATGCGAGTAGTCGTTCTTTTTCCACAGACTACATGGAGGAAGTTTTTGCTTTCTTCCCCGACAATAGCTTTTTCTCCACCAAGAAATACATCCCGAAAGACACCGCCAGCACACAGACTGTATATATTGCAAAATCCGGCAACTTATATTCCGTGTATCCTGTTAAATGCCAGACCAAAGCCAGCAGGTTCATCACCGGCAGGTGCCAGAGAAAAACTTCATAAGAGGCACCGCCCATGGCAGCCGTCCCCGGGATAAACCCGATCAGCTTCGACGGGAAATCAAACTGTGTGAAGAGCAGCAGCAGTAGCGCCCCTTCCACATAGGCAACTATAAAATACATATCGTCAGCATGTCCCAAAAGCCTCAACAGAACAAATACAGCTGCCGCCACAATAGTAAATACCTGCATTTTCTTCTTACTGAAATATCCTGCAAGCTCATGTATGAAACATCCCAGGAAAAATGCCGCATACCCGCGGCCCATATCTTTATTCAAAAAAGGAATAAGTGTCATCTGATACCAGGCATAGAAACCGAGAAACATCACGAATGCATAAAGCCACACGGGGCTTATGTTCTTTTTCCGCGATATCAGCCTGATCAGATAGTAGATCATATAGCAGAGTATCAGCGCGTCCATGAACCATGTGGGTGAATTTATACCAATTATTGGATCAGGTGAAAAAATACCTGTATATGTCATGCAGGTCAGGGAAAGGATCAGATTGAAGATGCCATGCTGCATCCCCTCTTCCCACCACCATACACCGGTCACGGATTTGTAGACATACATGATCACCGCAGCCGCAATGGTAGCAATAAAAAACATGGGATACAGACGCTTGAATCTGTAAAGAAACCGCTTTTCCTCAGGCTTGTCCGAAGGTGCGGTCTTAAACCACTTATTGTCGCTTACACATACCATGTAGCCCGATATCATGAAAAACCACTCAACCACCAGGTTGAAATACGCTATCAGGTCATAGTATGTGTCAGCCACATGCGAACCCAGTACCTGCTTAAAATGATAAAGTATCAGGCACAGGGCACATACGAATTTCCATAGATCTATGGCGTGATTCCTATTCAATCACTTCCACCTCAAGATTGTTATAGAATACTATCTGTGAAAGAGGTCCCGTACCGTCCGGCATGCAGAAATCCCTCATCGTCTCACCGTAATCCTCTGCTGTCAGAGTGACTTCAAAAGCACCTGCCGCATAGCTCGCTATCTCGTACTGGTCAAAATCCACATGGAGTCCGTCGCCGTATACTGCACAGTCCAGAGTCTTGTCCTCTATCTCAGACTTTATGGTTTCAAGGGGAGAAAAATATTCCTCACCATTTACTATCTCCTCATTGTCAGGATACTCTTTCTTAAGCTTATCCATTATCCTGTCTCCCAGCTCACCGGAATCCGCTATGAAATCGGAAATATCCAGCTGCTTTCCGGTAGCCACATCAAAGCTGTAATATGTTGATGCCCCGAATCCGTGCGCACCGCCGGCCCATCCATAAGTCGATACACGGTAAACAAACATGGAATCATCCCATCTGAGCACCTCTATGCCATACTCAGCACAATAAGGAAGTCCCCAGAAATCATCTCCGGAATCAGCCACCATTTCCTGTGCGTATTCATAGTACTCGGCCATTTCTGCTTTAACATCCGATTCTTTCAGCATAGCATCGGAGACAGCCTTTACCAGTTCAGGATGAGCAGAAGCATATTCCGGCTCGAACTCTATCTCACAGTAATTTGCTGTAACAAAATCAACAATCTCTCCGCCTGCTTCTCCCGGCATTGTCAGACTGTGCGTTATTACTTCCACTGTTCCGTCTGCATTGTAATACTGTGCGTCTCCCGGTATCACCTCGTCATCCGGCTGAATGCCTTCGCTGCCTGATCTCTTTAGAGCTTCATCATCCGATCCTTCTTTTGCTTCGCCATCACTCTTTTCTGCAGCAGGTTCTTCTTCGACAATCTCTTCTCCTTCTGCATCAGTGCTTACATTCTGCAGGCTTTCAGTAGCGGCACAGCCGGAGAAAGACAACACAGCCGTTGCCATAATAGCAGATAATAACATTTTTCTTTTTTTCATAATTCCTACCTTTCCGCACTTGTGCGGCCCCTCTCATTTTATGGATATTCTCAGTGCACATCAGCGCAAACGCCTGCGCATAGAAACTGTAGCGAATTAACTTAGCCATTTCGCTTGTTTGTCTGCTTTCCCGATATTTGCATAAGAAAGCCTCGCCGTAGTTACTGTAAATATCGCAAGTGGTATTATAGCACAAAAAAACCTCTCCTATGAAATATCATAAGGAGAGGAAATCCGACGCGGCATACAGGCAAATCTAAAAGATTTATTCCTCGTAAAGCATATCGTAAATTTTCTCATCCACCAGTGTATCAAGCATCTGCTGGTCCAGATTCATGAACTGCCTGTTGATAAGGGCTCTGATACATGCTGACCTTTTGAAGAACCTGATCTCATCACCGTCATCTTTTTCAAAGATTATCATGGAGTCCACTTTTTCAGCCGTAAGATTTTCGGAAACATAGTCGAGCAGCCGTTTCTCTATATTAGCCGCAGCCTTTTTACCAAGCTCATACTGACCGGCAATCTTTAATGAATATATTCCGAGAATAAACAGTGGAATGCTGACTGCGCTCAGTATGATGTATCCCAATATCCCCGATGTCAGTAATCTCGCAGGCAATATTATATCCACTATCATCAGGATAAACATCGCACTGCTAAGCACCAGCAGGATAATACCGGTATATCTGTGCTCCTTTGCTTTGTCCGCACTGGATGATTTTTGTTTCTTATCTGCCATCTGATGTAACCTCGCTGTTTCTTCCACCATTACAGTGGACCGCTCACTACCTCATAAGATAACTGCCAGGCTCTTACCGTTTTTACGGTAACGTCTGTCCTGGACAGCTATGTTATATGATACATCATAGACAGTATAAAATCCATTGAAAACTTATCAGTCTATTGCATCAGGCCGATAGCCTAATACCTCACCTGTTTCAGCATCAAGCACAAGGGTGATATTTTCGAGCACGTGACCACAATCATAGCGGTAAGTATATGCATAGTGAAAAACATTGTCATTTCTTCCCGCGCGTATATACCCCGAACCTTTATATATGTACTGTCGGTTGTCTCCGCTTTCATCCATGTAGAGCTGAAGGACATCTTCAGCGCTCAGGGCATTAGACTTATCAGCAGCAGTATAGGTCAGGAACTCAGGAAATCCCTCAACTATAGTTCCATCCGTAAAGGCTAAGACTGTAAAACCGGTACCATCAATAACGGTGTCATCATATGACAGACAGAATTCATACCACATATACGCTCCGGGATCATCATCCGAAGTATCCGTAAGCTCGTATGTGAATCCGGTACCTTCAGACGGAACACAACCCTCTAAATATTCCAAAGCTTCAGCGGAATCATGTATCACTACATCATAGGAACGCATAATCTCCCGCGATCTTTCACTCGATTCTGTCTCGGAAATTGAATGTCCATGGTTAAAATCCGGATCACTTTCATCCTGCGTACCCGTTCCGGACACTGATGAGCTGTCCGAACCGTTACTGTCAGCATCTGTGGCATCATCCACAGAACCGGTATCTCCATTTTCTTCCGACGCTTCTGTTTCAGTCACAGTATCTACCTGTATTGCTGCATTGCTGTTCCCACAGCCTGCTGCCAGAGCGGCTCCCAGCATTGCCGCTGCTATAACCGCTGCTAGACGTTTTGATATACTCTTATTTTTCATAATAACCCTCCATGCCGAGCATCTTTCCTCTATTGTCATATATTCAAGATACGATCAAAGGGAAGGGTTTTATGGGTATAATATTAAGGTTCAGCTTTTACCTCCGTAGGATTTTCAGTTGAAGTTTCCGCTAACTCCTTATCTTCCTTATCATTTTTAGCATTCTTATCTTTCTCATCTGCTTCATCATCCGTATTTTTCTCGGACTTGATATGATTGCCCACTATCTCGGAAACCTCGGAGATGGTGGTAAAGGTGCTTCCGGGCACTGAATGAATGATCTTTTTTAATTCAAATATCTCACCACGGGTAATGACGCAGTAAAGTATGCTTTTTTCATCCTTGCTGATCATACCCTTTCCGTTTATGAAAGTAACCGTGCGCCCCAGCTCACTTAAGATCTTTTCGGCTATCTCATCACCCCTGCTGGTAATGATCATGACTGACTTTGTATTGTCCAGGCCCTTTTCAACCACATTGATAACCTGTGAGGTAATAAAGTACATTACCAGTGAGTACATGCCCCTGTCCAGACCGAACACGATCCCGGCAGTGGCATAGATTATTACATTGAAGGCAAATACTATGCTTGAAGTCGAAACCGAAAGCTTCCTGCTCATATATATGGCCACAACCTCCGTACCATCTAGGCAGCCGCCGCCCCTGAAAACCAGTCCCACTCCGGCACCTAAGAATACGCCACCGTATATGGTCGCCAGAAAGACATCCCCTGTAGCATTGGCAAAGCCTCCGAAGACCGAAGTCATTACAGAAAAGATAATGATCGAGTATATGGCCTTGAATATAAACTTCTTTCCAAGCTTAAGTATTCCGAATATCATAAAGGGGAGGTTTAAGATCACGATCAGCAGTCCCAGGGGAACCCCTTTAAGGTAATGCTCCAGTATCATACTGATACCGGTTACACCGCCGTCAAATATATGGTTCGGCACCAGAAATTCTTCTACGGCAAATGCGGCAATGACCGCTCCGATTGTAAGCTGCAAAGCTGATATTATATTTTCCTTATTTATTATGTCTGTGAACTTCAACTGTTTCATTATTTTCATTATTTCCCTTTCTGCCGCTTTTATTTCCCGTAATTTTCCATTAAAAACATCCCTATTAGCATATCACAATTGTACCTTATTATCAGCAGAATTCGCTCCGACACAGGCAGTGATATGATATAATTACAGCAAGGGCATACTATGATGCTCCGCGAAGATGCACATGGGGATTCTTCAAACGGGGGTTGGTATGAAAGATTACCGCATATATTATTTCACCGAAAAAAGCAACGGCCGTGAAGGCAATCAGGATAATTTCTGTGTAAACGGAAAGATCAATGAAGATTCCGGTAACCACAGTGAAGGGACTGAAGATATCAACGCCCCCTTTGCTGTTGCAGTCTTTGACGGCATGGGGGGTGAAGCCTACGGCGAAGTGGCATCTCTTTATGCGGCGAAAACTTTTAAAGATCATGAATACCAGATAAGAAAATGTGAAAATGCAGAGGAGCTTGACGAAAGCCTCAGTTCATACTGTACCGATGTCAACAAACAGATCGAAAAATTCCTTGAAGAACGCGGCATCGATTTCCTCTGCTGCGGTACTACCTGTGCCGGCGCACTTGTAAATGAAGATAAGCTCATTCCCTTCTGGCTGGGTGACAGCCGTGTATATCTATGGCACGCTGAAAAAAAACAGATTGAACTTCTGTCACATGATGACACGGAAGCCCAGCGCTGGATCGATATGGGATGGCTTCGTGAAGATGAGGCCAGAGACACCGGTGCATGGCACACCCTCAACGCCTATCTGGGAAGCAGTGATTTTTATATCCGTATCGGCAAAGAAACGGAGATAAAAAAAGGAGATGCAATTCTTATCAGTTCGGATGGAATCACAGATCTCCTTATTGACGCTGCTTTGGAACAGCTGCTTAAATATCCTGTGGATAAAGCCTACAAAATCCTGCTGGAAACGGCATACAACTGGTCGGATGATAACAGCACCGTTATACTTGTGACCGAGGCAGAATAAATATGTTCATAATATAGTTAAGCGTTCTTCATCTCACTACGCAGCCAGTCGGCTAATTCCTTTACACCCTCACCTGTTTTTGCACAGATAGGAAATACGGGAATGCCCGGATGACGCATCTCTATATTCTTCTTAGCCTTCTCAAGATCAAAATCAAAATAAGGCATTACATCAATCTTATTTATTATCACAGCATCTGCTACCTGGAACATAAGCGGATACTTAAGTGGCTTGTCATCACCTTCGGGCACTGAAAGTATCATGGCATTCTTTGACGAACCTGTGTCAAATTCTGCAGGACATACCAGATTCCCCACATTTTCAAGGACTACCAGGTCATAATCCTTTGAAGGAAGTGAATCCAGTCCCTGGCATGTCATATCAGCATCCAGATGACACATACCGCCAGTATGGAGCTGAACAGATGCTGCTCCTGCTTCGAGTATTCTCTTTGTATCCACATCGGAGTCAATATCTGCCTCCATGACAGCAATCTTCATTTCATCCTTCAGAGTCTCAATAAGCCTCGTAAGTGTAGTGGTCTTTCCGGATCCCGGCGCACTCATCAGATTGAGAAGAAAAGTGTTTTCATTTTTAAGCCTCTCCCTGGTCTTTGCAGCAAGGACCTCGTTATCCTCCAGAACATTTGCTTTCAGATCGATTATACGTACTTCTGACATTTTTTGCTCCCTTCTTTTTTGGTTATAGTTCACACGCTTGCCCTGATCTCCTCCAGGACAAACTCCCTTCCCTGCAACAGCTTTGCGGCACCGCTCCCGCACTGCGGACACAGATAATCATTCCCTGCATCAGGGTGGTACTCATTGCCACAGCCGTCACATCTGACCTTTACCGGAATCAGCTCACACCTGATAGATGAACCTTCAAGCAGAGTACCGGCAATTGCCTGTTTATAATACTTTTCCATATAAAAAGGCTCAACGCCTACCATCTGACCTATCCGGACAGTAAGGCTTTCAACCTTTTTTATATCTTCCTCTTCACATTTTTTCAGGACCAGATTTACTACCCTGACCACATAGCTCATTTCGTGCATATAGCTTTTCCGTTATTTTTACCACTTCTTCGAAGCGGCTTCTCCATCCACCACCAGCGTAGCAGAACCGTAAGCCTTGAGCGGCTTGCCATTCTCATCAAACTCCGTGGTATACCTTATGTGGAAAGGAACACGGCTTATCGTCAGTGGAATGACAGCCTCTATCTTGTCCACACCATTGTGTATCTGTTCTAACATGTCGCGGTACATATCGGCATAGTCAGCCGGGAAGAGACCGCTCTCAATAACAGGCTCCGGGTAATTGGGCACAACAGCCGGAAGTCCCAGATCCCTCATACAGCGGAAACATGGATGCATTTCCCTGTTTGAAATAATGTACTCCCACGCATAAACATTTGCGTGGTCAAAAGCCTTCCGTAACAGATTATCTCCCTGAAGCAGCGACTCATAGCGCCGCTTTTCATTAGTAACATTCTGCACCATGGCATAGATAAGAGCCTGATCATTTGCCCGTCCTATCATGCGGATAGTGCTGCGGATGCAGAACCTGCTCTCGCCACAGCACTTGGAATGGAAAGTCCTCCATGTCTCGCAGGTCTGTTCCTCGCCGGTCTCAATAGCTTTCTTTATTGCATTCTCGTAGGTTATGCGGCTGTATTTTTCATGATGGTTCCAAGGATTGCAGGCGATGAAATCCTTGGCAGTAAGATTCATCCCCATTTCCTGAAGATACTTATCATTTACACGCAGGATCTCGACTTTGCCCTCATCCTTTTCCTTATATATGAATACCGCTGCCCCACCCACGAAATTACTGAAGATAAGGGTTTCTATGGAATCCGGATTCCAGAACCGTCCGCTTTCCATTGATTCCACCATGGTCATTGACGCTTTCAGCGGCTCATGCTGAAGCTCCTGAAGCATCCCGAGGAAAAGCTCCGTCTCCACGGGTTTGGAATAAAGATAACCCTGGATATAATTGCAGCCGATGCTCTTCATATAATCAGCCTGCTCCATGGTCTCCACACCCTCAGCTATAACCGGTGTATGCAGCCATTTCGCCATCTGTACCATTGAACTGATTATAGTGCCTCCGCGGCCGCCTATCTTACCGCTTAAGAAGCTCATGTCCAGCTTTATCACATCCACTTCCAGATCTTTCAGGATATTCAGTGATGAATAGCCGCTTCCGAAATCATCCATCTCCACTACGTAACCATACGAATGAAGCCTTGCCAGCACACTGTCTATCAGATCCAGCCCGCCTATGGCGGAACTCTCCGTTATCTCTACGCGGAGAAAACGTACCGGTACATCGATCCTCTGCCTTATCTTTTCCAGCTCATCCACATATTCCTTATGAAAAACATCATGTCTGGAAACATTGAACGAAATTGGAACCGGCATGATGGCTTCCTCAAGACATTTTTTCTGAAGAAGGCATACCAGCTCAAAGATTCTCAAGTCCGCCCTGTATATCAGGTCGTTCTCCTCAAGCACCGGAATAAAGTCAGACGGATACTGCATCCCGTATTCGGGATCCTTCCAGCGCATCAGTGCCTCTGCACCGATCATGCGCCCCGTAGCATGGTTTATCTGGGGCTGATACACTGCAAATATGCTCCCGTTTTCCAGAGCTTCATCAAAGCTGTTTAGGAGTTCATCCTCACTCATTCTTTTCCCCATATAAACTACCCCCTGGTTTTTAACTGTTCAGATTGCCTCTTTCTGCCGCTTTGCAAAGGGCTGCACGCAAAAATCTGATTTTATTTTATCATATACATATGATAATGTAAAAAGACACAGCGGTTTACTCCGGTAAAACATTTATTTTATACCGGTGACATTTAACGGGTAATATCCTTAACCCATTCGTATTTCATATAGTGCCTGTACACCACAGGAATCTTTACGAACTCGTCAAGCGTAAGTATGAATGCCACCACCATCACGGGGGCTTTTATAAGAAAAGCAAAGATCAGTCCCAGGGGAACCACTACGCACCAGAGCGTGATCATGTCACAGTACATGCCGAACTTTGTATCTCCTCCGGCCGGGAAGATCCCGCTTATGATCGTTGAGTTCAGCGAGTTGCCTATTATATAGTAGGAAGCCAGCACGAGCATGCCCTTAAGATAGCTGCCGGCTGCCGGGGAAAGTGATACCACTTTCATGACAAGTGGCATCAGACAAAGGATCACTACACCAGAACCGATACCTATCCATATGGAAAGCCTCACATATTTGCCCCCCAGACGCTTCGCCTCATCCAGCTTGCCACTGCCTAACAAGGCACCAATCACAATGCCGACTGCCGACGCAATACCCCAGCAGAGACTGGCTACCATGGATCGCACTATGCCGGCAATGGAATTGGCCGCCACGGCATCTGTTCCCAGATGCCCCATGATCACCGAATACATGGTTACACCGCCTCCCCAGCCTAACTGGTTTATCAGAAGCGGCAATGTATATTTCCAGTAATCCTTATTCATTACCGCATCATCTTTTCTGAGAAGATACCGGATCCCCGTATTCGGACAGCGGCATGCGGCTATTGCTATGAATGAAAATACCACTTCGAATGCCCTGGCACATACTGTCGCAAGCGCCGCACCCTTTATGCCCATTCCGGGAACAGCACCTAATCCAAATATGAATAGGGCATTGAGTGCTATATTCAGGACGACGGAAGCAGATCCTATGAGGGAACTTATGCCCGGACAGTCGCAGACTTTAAGCACCGCAAAATACGCCTGGGATATTCCGGACAGCAGGTACGAAAGAGACACCACCTGCAGGTAACCGGCTCCGGCTTCGATCAGCTTCGGATCTGCGGTAAAAATGAGCATTACCTGTTTTGGAAAGAAAAATGAAACACATGAAAAAACCGCTCCCACTATCACGGAATAGCGGAGTGTCATGGTAAGGACCTTACTCACGCTGAGTTTGTCACCTTTTCCCCAGTACTGGGCGCCCAATACATTGAATCCGTATACAAACCCATTTGGAAAAAGAAAATATACAAACGCAACCTGTCCGGCAAGCGACACGGCAGAAAGTGAAGTCTGGTCAAGAAATCCCAACATAAAAGCATCCGATGCACTTACTAAAGAGTACATCAGATACTGCAGTGAAATAGGTATGACAAATTTCAGTAATCTTGTATAGTCTCCGTTTTTCTTCATCAAAGCAGTAATTGGATATAGTAATAAGTTAATTTGATGACAGAAGCTGAAGTATCCGCTCGGGACTGCTATTTGCCTGGGCTAACATACTCTGCCCGGACTGCATCAGGATGGAATTATTGGAGTAAGATACCATTTCCAGTGCCATATCAGTATCCCGTATCCGAGACTCTGCCGCAGCGGTATTCTCAGAAACATTCGCATTGTTTTTTGCCGCATGCTCCAGTCTGTTGGTAGTCGCACCGTAATATGACCTTATGCCGGATACTTTGTTCAGTGCATGTTTTAAATACTGTATGGAATCTCCGGCTGCATGTGCGGATATTTCCTCCGGCACACGGCAGCGAAGTGTCGTGGTATTCAGATCCCATAAACGGATAGGCAAAAGCTGCCCTTTTTCCACACCAACCTGAATATCGAGATACCTCGGCATATAAGCATAAGTATCATCATCCGTCGTATCTGTATACTCCCTGGTAACATCCACTTCAGTGGTAGTAGTGCACTTGTACTGATCACCGACTACTATCGGACCATAAGTAACCGAACCGAGATCCAGTGTCTCTCCGGCTCCCACAGTCCTATCGTTCCACCAGGTTCCCATACCTGAATGTCCGATTACATTTCCGTCTGTTACAGCACCGTTCCACTTATAATATATGTCATCGATATTTCCCAGAACAGTTTTGTCTGCACCTGTTGCGGATAATGATATCTCGGCAAAATTGCTCTTAAGTTTATATGGACCGGGGCCGTTAGTGGCTTTATTATTACTGTTATCGAAAGTATTCATACTGTCAAATGCGAGGCGTACAGAAGCAGTCTTAGCTCCTGAACCTTCATTTTTCAATGAGTATGACATCACATATGTATCTTCGTTTTGCAGTTCTATACGCTGGGTAAGGAACAGACCATCCCCCAGATCATAGGTATGCTCCGCCACATTTTCACCGGCATTGGGATTAACGCTTACCGGAGCGCTGCTATACAGATCCAGATTTTCGCTGCTCCCAATCTTAACTCCCAGGCGCGACATTGCACATGAAAGCTGCCAGCCCAGGCCGTTTCTTACATTAATATATCCGTTTGAACCTGTCATGGTCTTGGGATTTGTAAGCTGCGTAGCCCTTGGATCCGGCTCAAGCTTTTCATATTTTTTGGTTACTTTGGTTACGGTAGTTGTCTCCGGACCATCCGTAATGGTCTGTGCTTTATGAACCTCGTAGCTGGTATGTCCGTTTTCATCCGTATCATGTACCTGCTCCCACTCACTGTAGGATGAGGTCCTGCTGCCATGTGTGACAGTAGTATTCGTCTCGGTAGTATCGGACATACTGTCCACAGAGGCTATAATATTTTCCGTTACCGTTGTGACCGTAGGATCTGTCTCAGTACGGGTGTTTACGGTATGAACTACCTGAGGTGGAGGATCATCAAGGATTGTATCCCTTCCTTTAAAAAGAGGAATTTCATTATAAGTAGTGATGTCAAAAGACCGGTTCATCTCATCCGCAAGCTGCTTGAGCTCTGCCTGAATATATTCCCGGTCGCTGTAGCTGTTGGTATCGTTTGCAGCCTGAACCAGCAGTTCTTCCTGACGGTTTAACATACTGCTGATCTCATTGAGAGCTCCATCCGCAACATTGCATAACTGAATACCCTCGTTTATATTTCTGACAGTCTGGTCGAGACCGCGGATCTGCCGGCGCATTTTTTCGGAAATAGCAAGACCTGCAGCATCGTCTGCGGCACGATTAACCCTGTAACCGGAAGAAAGCTTTTCGGCAGATTTCTTCTGGTCATTCGTCACTATTCCCAAATTCCTGGCGCCATTCATTGCCACTAAATTGTGGATGAGGCTGCTTCCTGTAACTGTAGGCACTTTTTACCCTTTCTGTGTAATCAGATCGACTTTTTTAGCTTATTATTAACATTCCACTTGTTGTATACCACAAGCTGTCGCACTTTTTCGCGCAACAGCCTCGTTCCCAGTGAATCTATGTATTTTCGGGAATCGCTAAGACTCACTGAAACACCGTCAGACAAGACTGCACGATGTGGGAAAATTTTGTTATTAATATATATCGGCTTATTTAATAATATAGTTGACAGTCCGGCACAGTACCATCCCGACCTGCTCACAAGCACTGTCATACTATATGGGTAACAAAGACACTATTTGATCAATAAGGAACATGTCCCATACGTTACCGCAGCTTCAGCCGCATGTCCGTGTATTTCTGCACCTTATCCTCAAAGCCCAGCTTTTTATAAATGGGATAGCCGTCTTCCGTAGCGAAAAGGTCTATACGGCACAGCTCCTTTTCCTTTCCGTAGGCTATGAGATTTTTTATAAGCTGTGTGCAGATGCCCTTGCCACGGTACTCATCCTCCGTATAAACGCTTAGCACCTCACCGTCAAATCCGTTGGGCAAAATCGGACTGGCAGGCTTTTCTATGATAAGAAGATAAGCTGCTGCCACAAGCCTCCCCTCTGCCCTTGCCACAAAAGCAATGAGCTCTGTTCCCAGCTTTCTTTCAAAATAATCTGGGAGCTGTTCTTCCATGCACTGACGCTCATGGTCGGTGACAGAGCCGAAATCATCCAGCATATATGCGATACGCAAACGGATCAGCTCGGGAATATCAGACTTATCTGCTGTGTCAAAGGTGATGTTTTCCATGATCTACTATCCTTTCTTTTTTCGCACCTGCTCGTACGGAGCAATCCATGAGTTTATTATAAACACACACTGTGCGATTAAGAATGTCACTTGCGTGTGCCGGATACTATTTTCAATCTATTATAGCATAATAGCAGGCGATTAACACAGCGATGCATCATGCAACGCTGTGAAAACCTATGCACTTTCTTCCGGGAACCTCAGTTTCTATGGAAGACGAAAAGTCTTCCTCAAGGAGCACGAAGTCTTTATCCACAAAAGGGTTGTTCTCACTGTATACCCTTTCGGCATAATCAAGTATCGCATGCTCAATAAGATTTCTGCAAAATCGCCCATTGCCTAACTCGCTATTGCCAGCAGCCTCTCTGCACAGCTTTGCCAGAGCAGGCTCGGCGTCATCGCCGATCTTAAACCCCTGTTCATCAGCCATAGTTCCGGCAATCCGCACAAGCTCTTCTTCGGAATAGTCCCGGAAAACCAGTTTGAAGGAAACCCTTGACCTGAGCCCCGGATTTCTGGAAATTAATTCTTCCATCTTATCCGGGTAGCCTGCAAATATGACTACCGTATCCTCTCTGTTATTTTCCATTTCCCGGACTATTGCATTTATAGCTTCGTCACCATAGGAACCATCCCACCCTTCTACAAGGGAATAGGCTTCATCAATAAAAAGGACATTACCCTTTGCCCTTTCAAAAACCTCCTTTACTTTAGGTGCGGTCTGGCCTTCATACTTGCCTACCAGGTCTTCGCGCCCCACTTCAACAAGTCTGCCCGAAGAAAGTATCCCTATATCGCGAAGGATTCCGGCTACAAGCCTGGCAACAGTAGTTTTGGCTGTTCCCGGGTTGCCGACAAACTGCATATGCAGCGAGATCGTCTGTTTCATCAGCCCCTTTGATGCCATATCCTGCTTCATCCTGGCATAAGCGGCTATCTTGCGAACCTGTTTCTTTACATCTTCAAGGCCTATCATTGAATCCAGCTTTTCCCAGCAGTCGATGACTTCGTTGGGATCGTCTTCCTGAGATTCGCTGCGCTTTTTTAAAAATTCAGCCAACTGCTGTTTTACTTCGTCCTTACCCCTTCCGCCCAGATTCCGAATGCGGCTCAGTGCTGCATCATCCATGAACATAAGCTCACCGACAGTACTGATGCCCGCACGCATTAAGCAGTTATAGGAGCGAACACTCAGCTCCAGTTTTTCGATGTGAGTGTCTCTGGACTTATCTATTACTTCGAAAGGTATATATTGCATGTTGTCCGGACTCTGTATCGGAGAGACCGGCACAGGCGGTTCTGCTTTTGACCTTTCTTTTGCCCGCGACTGAAGCTCATTCCAAAGGTGGATCAGGCACCGGTTAAAACAGTTTCGGGAAATGTGACATAAAGAGGCGTTACTCTCGGGAACAGCGAAAACCTCTCTATACCTTGCATTTTTAGGAAACGACATCGATATCCGGCTGCACAGCCTAAGGGGTATTTCCTCCGGCAGACTGAAAAGGAACAGATTGGTTGAAACCAGCCTTATAATGGCTTTTTCCCTAAGCAGCTCTGAAACTAATTCCCCAAAGCTGTCGTTCATCGGTTGGGCATCATTTCCGACAAATATGCTCATCTCTGCATCACCGGCTTCCACAGGCTCGTACTCTATCGCATATACCCTGCGTCCCTCACCAAAAAGGCTCTCTGTCCTTGATTTTCCTGCGACCTCTGCACTTTTGGCAAATACCCAGTTGTAATCTTCATCAGTCACATTAGACTCTCCGTTGGAAAAAACCAGAACCTCTCCGGCTGCTTCCTGCTCTGATGAAACCTGCAAGCCAAGGAAACCCTCAGCACCAAGCTGGTTTAAAAGGCATAAAAAGCGCGATATCATGGTTTCGCTATTATCGGTAAAATCCGGGCATGGTGCAGGATTTACGGAAAGAACCCTAACCTTATCAAAATCACCGCACATAGAAACAATATCTTTTCTCATACGCTTATCCTTTCTGCCGTCTGATACGGCAAGTGAAGTATATTTTGACCTACCGGTCAAAAAGTTTTCGGATTGTGTCGCAATCTTTATCAGGAGACAGCTGTCGGACTATACGGCTGCCCCACGAGCTCCCTCCCCGGCACGCTCGCTGTACAGATCAGAGAATTTTTCTCTGACCCTCACAGGTCTTGGCGGTGCTGCCCCGTTCGGTCACCCGATAAATTTGCGGATGAAGTTGTCAAGGTACTGTTCCTCCCGGCTTCAATCTGAAAATAAAGATAAAAAGAAAACCGAGGTTTTGAGGAAAACAAAAATGCGCACAAAAATAAATTTACACGCATTCACATTTCATCAAAACATCGGTTCAAAGATGTTTGTTATTAAATTGTGAGGTCATTGTAACGCTTTTCTATGACAGCGTCAATATATTTTTTCAGGCAAATGCAAATCCCGAAAATTCAAATCTCATATCAAAAATCTGTAAACTAAAAAAATAAATATCGCCGTCTTCGTAGCTGATCTTTTTTTCGTTCTTTATATGCTTTTCTTCATCGTATTCATATAAACTCGTAAACATTACTGCCTCCCTGTTCCGCAGCAGGAACTCCTTCAGAACATTTTCCTTATCCAATTATCTTCTCAGCCATCTTTCTGGCTTCTTCAGGTGACAGTTCCGGATTTTGGGAAATATAGTGCGCCGCCAGTTTTTCTATAGCATCACTTTTTCGCTGATCAAATCCTTGCTTTATGCCCTGATCAATGCCATCGCGTACGCCATCCTCATAGCTGATCTTTTTTTCGTTCTTTATATGCTTTTCTTCGTCGTATTCATATAAACTCGTAAACATTACTGCCTCCCGGTTCCGCGTCAGGAAATCCTTCAGAACATTTTCCTTATCCAATTATCTTCTCAGCCATCTTTCTGGCTTCTTCGGGTGACAGTTCAGAATTTTGGGAAATATAGTGCGCCGCCAGCTTTTCTATAGCATCACTTTTACCCTGACCAATACCTTGTTCAATGCCTTGTTCAATACCTTGCTTTATACCCTGGCCGAAGCCATCGCGCACGCCATCCTCATAGCTGATCTTTTTTTCGTTCTTTATATGCTTTTCTTCATCGTATTCATATAAACTTGTAAACATTACTGCCTCCCGGTTCCGCAGCAGGAACTCCTTCAGAACATCTTCCTTTATGCACTCATCTATCGCTCTGTTTACCGCTTTCTCAAGTGTTGTTTCCTTTGTGTTGTACCGTCTTATCTTATCCACATATATCATGTATTCCTTAAGCACGCTGCATGCATCCTTAAGTTTTTCGTTCATTCCGCTGTTTATATTATAAACCTTAACCTTTAGTTCCAGTGAGGGTTCTTCATCATGATTTTCAAACATCCCGGAAAGCTTATATTCAAAACATTCTTCCTGTATATCATGTCCGTTATAGAATACCACAAACCGCGGTGTCTTTATCCGGATCATTTTCGAGCTGTACAGATCTTCACCCGAATAATCCCTGTGATAGATATCTGCCACATAATAGAGATCACGTAAGGGCATGTTCGGATTAGGCGTGCTCTGGTGCTCGTACAGGTTTAATGAAAACCTGAAGATAAATGACACATCATTCTTATGCGACATGTAGACCGCATTT
>CAMOJK010000001.1 GCA_946616835.1 uncultured Lachnospiraceae bacterium | reverse complement strand
CGCTCGTTGCGTTAGGTGCACTTGTTGCGCTGGGTGCACTTGTTGCAGTAGGTGCACTCGTTGCAGTAGGTTCTTCCGTTGGATCTTCAGAAGCCGCAACAGAAGGCTCTTCCTCAGAAGTCCTTACCATAGTACCTAATACATACTTTTCCCCACAGGCAGAATCTGCTGCCATTGCAGGGAGCGTGACATAGGCTGTGTTCATTGCACTGCCGGCAGGATCCGGTATATCATCCCTGCTTATTTTTTCATACTCATCCTCGCCCGTCTTTACACTGCGGCTTGACTCTACATATTCTACAGTATCAGTAACAGTGGGTGCTTCCTCTACCACCGGAGGTGCAGTATTTTCTTTATCCTCGACAGCAACATTGACCTCAGCTTCTGTCTTTATCTCCTGGGTAACATCGATCTGTTCATACACGATCTTGTCTTCCACATGTACCTTGCTGTCATATTCTGCAAAAACCAGACCTTCCACGGAATCTATTTCTACAATATAGTCACCGCTTTCAACATTAGTCTCGTAAATAATTCCATCTAAATCCGAGTCCTTGAATACAGTCTCTTTATCATTCTTATCAGTCAGATGCACCACAAATTCCGTATCGGTAACAAGCCTGTCGGTCTCGTCATTTATGAATTTTATCTTGATATCCCTTTCCAAAGAGGTGAATGTAACCTTTACCTTAATTCCTTCCTCTTCCTCATCTTCGTCCAGTTCTTCATCTGCTTTCCGCTGTTCTTCTTCTGCCTCTGCAGCAAGTTTGGCAGCAAGCTTTGAATCCGCCACCGCCATGAGACCTGCCTCTCCGGCAACTGAAACACTCCCCAGCATTGCACCTGTGTCAGCCATCTGCTTCGAGAGGCTCTTCTGATTTCTGCCGGAATTTATTGCCAGAACGGCAGCAACGCAGATAAGAAGCAAAACAACGGCTGCAACAACAGATGCAATCTGCTGTACCTGCTTGTCATGCATTAGCTTATCAGCAATAAAAGCAGCCTTTTCCTTAAGATTCTTTTCCTTAAAAGGCTTCTCTGCGACGCTGTTTTTTTTCTTTTTTTTCGATGACTCCTTCTTTGATGCAGGTTCTTTGTTTTTTCTATCCGATCCTTTTCGGGATTGCTTTTCCCTATTGTCTGCAGTTTTACCAGTTTTTTTATTCCGGTTCTTACTCCTGCCCGGAAAAGTTTCATCTGACTCTACGCCTTCATCATACTCTGCTTCAAGTCCCTCTCCATCTTCATCCTCAGGTATTTCTGATTTTTCGTCATCAATTACATCTTCCAGGTCTTCTGAATCCTCAAAACCATCATCCCCGAATTCGTCATCTATTTCAGGAATATCATCATCTTCCGGGGTATCCTCACCCTCATACACTTCAGGCTCGTCATATTCTTCCAGGTCTGCAAATTCATCATTCCCATCCCTCTCCGAACCATCTTCGGGCACAATATCCTCCATCAGGACATCCTCCAGGATTTCCCCCTGAAAGACCTCACTTCCGGCATGTTCCTCATCTGTACCGCCGTTTTCAAAAGCCTCAACATGACTGTCATACTCCGGTTCTTCCTCTGAATCATCGTACTCATCATAAGCTTCATCACCGTTCTCGGCATAGTCCTCGTCCAGAAAAGCTTCATCATCCGGGGACTCCGATTCCTCATTCTGATGTGCACCGTAATGTTCATCAGAAACTATTCGTTCAAGCACACCGGTATCGTCAATATCTATAAATTCAATTTTATTTTTTTTCTTACCCATGAGTTGTTATTGTACCATATGTAAGCTTTTTTTTCTATTTATAGCCTTATTACAGCCTTAATCTTACAGCCCTTAATGAAGTCTCTGATCTCCAGGTCTTAATTACCTTCCCGGGATGCACCTGCGACCTTGCCGTCTGTCGGTGCATACTGATATACACTATAGCCGGAAACCTCTGCCACACGCCTGAATGCATAATGACCGAAGGGGCGTTTGGGCTTCCTATCCGAAGGAAGTACAAGATATTCCGTGCCGGTATGTATGCACTTCTGCTCAAGTTTTGCAAAATCAACCACCTCACTGCTCATCAGCAGATAAAACTCAGCCGGTCGGTCAGAATCCACCACGCTGTAGCCGTATGGCATCACAATATCCGCATCATACTGACGCACATAAGGAAGGAATTCCTCGGTAAAGGCTGCATGCACCACCTTTTCGTCGGATATATCATGAAGCCTGTCAACCACTTCCACCACCTCTGTAGGCATACGATATACATTTGAAAGATTAGTCAGATCATCATCCTCTATGGATGTGGATATAAATTCTCCGCCGAAAAAAAGAACTACTAGTACAAGAGTTACTCCGGTTACGGTATGTTCCCTTATGAGCATGCTGGCTACATATCCTAAACCTATTCCTATCGGAAGCATCCAAAAAAGCTGCCAATATGTTTCACTGTTTATAAATTTAGTATAAATGTAATATATCGGAGGCAGAAAAATCCCCAGCAACAGAAGTGCACTGACATCCACCAGAATGGTGCGCGTTCCGGTATTTTTTTCACTTACGGCAATGTAGACCAATCCCACGAAAAAAATGATCATTATCACACCGCTTCCGCTGTATTGCGAGTATGCCGTAAAAATACCATTAAGTATCTCTGCCATTATTTACCTCGTCCATAACCATTCAAAGCAATCCCAAACACCTGCTGTCACAGGCATGCTGATAAGTAATCACCCTATTCCTTAAACATCATGTAAGATAAAACATTATGCAGGCCACCCCGGGAATAGCTGAAAAAAACCACTTAAGTACCATTATAGGCCGCTTGTTTCTCACCGCCATAAGCACAATTAAAACAATCTCCATAAAAAGCATCATAAAAACCGTCCCCGTACCAATAAGGGCGGCAGCCGTATTCAGTATGAAAAGCATTGCCCCCAGGCCATTTAAGGATTCAGGAACCGTATCTTCATTTCCCGCACTGCAACACTGTGATATAGTGCAAAGAAGCAAAAAAGCATACAGGGTAAAAATCCCCGCTGTCACTCCTTCACTGCTTTCGGCAAAAATCCCCTGAAAAACCTCCCTGGTATATTCCGAATATCCCCCCAACAGGTTTATCATGCTCATTATCATCATAAAAACAGGAATTTTCCTTAAGTTTCCCTCAAACAGCCTTATTGCAATTTCCTTATACATAAGACAGGATACAATACCAAGAAAAACCGGCATCACTGTATGAGCAATGATAAGAACATGAAGTCCGCTTACATTTGAAAGCATAGCAACAAACATAGGATAAGGCGAAACTATGTCCCTTAAAAGATGTCCTCCGGGCATTCCTGTAAATGGATACACGACATACATTTCACCTCCGGAAGAAGCTGCCACAGCATCCGCTATCCAGGCTGCATCATCTGCGTATGATCTCGCTGCAAACAGCGAAAGGAAAAGCTGCAGCGCAAAGACCACGCCAAAAACCAGCCATATAGCGGCATCGGCAGCTTTAAAATCCACAAATGATGACAATCGAAAATATACATTTATGGTTCTGGCGGCAAATGCATATGTAATAACGATAACTGAGGCGATACAAAAAACCGTCATAACCATCATCACCGTTACGGTTAGGAACACCAGACTTTTATGCAGTAATATACACGGAACAGCACAGACTTCAAAAACGGCGAACATAAGAAACAGTCCGCACAGATATATCTCCGCCAGGGACTTGTCCCTTTTTTTTATTAATTCAGAAGGGACAATCCCCGAAACAGCCGGAAAGATCACCAGCCATATGACGAGATTTACTATTGTCTCCGGACTTAAAGTCAAATCAGAGATACTCCTCTCTGCCCTTACTCCTGAGTTCCTCCAGAAGTTTCTTTATATCAGCAGTATGTTCAGCCGAACAGATAAGAGTCGCATCTTCAGTATCTACTACCACAACATCCTCAAGCCCCACTACTGCCACAAGCTTGTCACCGGCTTTAACAATAGTCCTTTTAGTAGAGGTGCTCTCCACATTCCCCATGAACACATTTCCATTTTCATCAGGGGCATTAAGCCTGCTGAGTGCCAGCCATGACCCCACATCATCCCAGCCAAAATCACCGGGACATACATAAATGGAATCCTCCTTTTCCAGGATACCGTAATCTACTGACTGTGAAGGCATTGCCTCAAAAGCAGACTTAAGTACCTCAACCTCATCATTAGTCCCTATGGCAGCCTCAATATCTGTAAGCCCTTTATAAACCTCAGGCATATTCTTTTCCATTGATGCTAAGATTGCCGATACTTTCCATATGAACATACCTGAATTCCAGAGATAGTCTCCTGACTCCAGATACTGCTTAGCCTTCTCAAGGTCCGGCTTTTCTACAAATCTTTCCACCCGGCACACCCCATTAGCATCGGAAGACCTGTCAAATTTAATATAACCGTAACCGGTCTCAGGCTCATTAGGCGTAATGCCTAATGTAACGAGGCGCCTTTCACCTTCATCCCCGTTTTCCGCAGTATCAACAGCTTTCTTAAGAATCTCCGTATATTTATCCTCAAATGCGATCTGGTGGTCACTGGGCAGAACCAGCATTACTGCATCACCGTATTTCCTGCGCATATAAACAGCTCCCAAGCCTATTCCGGGCGCGGTATTCCGCCCCACTGGCTCACATATAACATTTTCCTTCGGAAGTTCCGGCAGCTGCTCATAAACTAACTGCCTGTACCTCTCATTAGTGGAAACATAGATATCTTCCATATTTACTATTGGCAGGATACGCTCCACGGTATGGCGTATCATTGTTTTGCCATCCCCGGTAAGACACAAAAACTGCTTCGGATGTGAGGTTCTGCTTCCCGGCCAGAATCTCTCACCTTTTCCACCTGCCAGTATAAGAGCTGCTGTTTTCATCTTTCCTCCTTCTGCCGCTTTCGCAGCTGCGCACAGCGATAAAAAAACACCTATGCACCTTGTCATTTAAGAAAAAACAATATATGATTTCTTCATTTCATAAAAATCTGTAGGAAATTATACCATATAATTCAAGTATAGAAAAACAGCAGCCTGATGTGATAAAATGTGGACAGTTATCCGGAAACACCCGGATGTAATAAATATCAAAACAGCAATGGAGGTTATTATGATATCTATAGTTGTTCCTACATTTAACGAAAAGGGAAATATCAATCCACTTCTTGAAAGGATCGATAAAGCCCTTCCCGGGATAGATTATGAGGTCATATTCGTAGATGACAGTAATGATGATACCCCTGAGGTGATAAAAAAAGCTGCCGAGACCAATAAGCATGTGGTACTCCATCACCGTGAAAACGAAAAGGGCTTAGCTACCGCTGTTGTTAAGGGCTTTAAGCTTGCAAAAGGCGATTTCGTAGCCTGTATGGATGCAGACTTACAACACCCGCCCGAAGTTCTCCTGGATATGTATGCAGCAATGTTAGCCCACGCCGATATGGCTATCCCCAGCCGTCTGATCCCCGGCGGTTCTGACGGCGGACTCGACATACTCAGAAAGATCATATCAGGTTCTGCAAGATATATCGCAAAGATCATCCTGCCCTGCTTAAGACCCATATCAGATCCCACAAGCGGACTCTTCATGGTTAAAAGGGAACTGCTTGAAAATGCGGAACTCAATCCCATAGGCTGGAAGATAATGGTCGAAGTGATCTCACAGTGCAATGTTAAAAAAATCCTGGAAACACCGTATTCTTTCCACGACCGTGAATCCGGCGAATCCAAGATTTCCTTAAAAGTAAGCCTTGAGTTCATCCAGCAACTGTTCAACTTAAGATTCAATGGCAAAAACAACGGTAAAAATATGAAGGTAGCCCGTTGGAGTCCTTCAAAGCTGGCCGAAAAGAAGGCAAAACTTACAGCAGAAAAATAAAACCATAGCTAAATATTCAATTAAAAAATCCGGCTGACCAGCCGGATTTTTATTGCTATTATTAAAGCTTTACGGATATATTCCGCAGAAATTTATAGTTTTATATGCTTTTGATTTATAAGCTGCCAGCCAGCTTAATCTCCCTGCTTACCAATGCAAGATCCGTGGATACCATTCTCTCTACCATCTGGTCAAAGCTGATCTCACGCTTCCATCCCAGCTTTTCCTCTGCCTTCTTGGGATTTCCTATAAGGAGCTCAACCTCTGCAGGGCGGAAGAAATCAGGATTTACTTTTACTACCACCTTGCCGGTAGCAGTATCTGTTCCTATCTCATCTACCCCCTCACCGGAGAACTCAACATTCATTCCAACTTTTTCAAATGCAATCTTTGCAAAATCTCTTACAGTCCTGGTCTCACCGGTTGCAACTACATAATCATCAGGCTCGTCCTGCTGCAGCATGAGATACATAGCCCTTACATAATCCTTGGAATGACCCCAGTCACGCTTTGCATTGAGATTTCCCAGCTCCAGGCAATCCTGGCAGCCCAGCTTAATCCTTGCGACGGTATCTGTGATCTTCCTTGTAACAAATTCCTTGCCCCTGCGCTCACCCTCGTGGTTGAAAAGGATACCGTTGCAGGTATAGAGTCCGAAGCTCTCCCTGTAGTTCTTTGTTATCCAATAACCGTAAAGCTTGGATACGCCGTACGGACTGCGGGGGTAGAAAGGCGTATTCTCATCCTGAGGTATTGCCTGTACCTTACCGAACATCTCTGATGTGGATGCCTGATAAAAACGGCACTTGGGATTGATCAGTCTGATAGCCTCAAGCATATTGGTAACACCTACCGCATCTATCTCTGTAGTTGCTATGGGCTGTTCCCAGCTGGTGGCAACGAAAGACTGTGCAGCCAGATTGTATACCTCATCAGCCTGTGATATGCGCATTGCGTTGATAAGGCTGACAACATCAGTCATATCCGCATAAATGAATTTTATCTTATCCTTTATATGTGCTACATTTCCATAATCAACGACGGATTTTCTTCTGAGTATTCCGTATACGGTATAGCCCTTTGAAAGCAGCAGTTCTGCAAGATACGAACCGTCCTGTCCGTTGATACCTGTAATCAGTGCATTCTTCATTAAATAATCCTCCTGTTTATTTGGATGAAACAACTGACCTGTATTTTAACATAAATATAAGCCTTTTACCATGTTTTATACTTTCCTACCCCTTTTTTAAAACTACTCTTACAATAAAATCCCTGGCTTCCCGATATTCAGCGGTACGATGAAAAGCTGTCCAGTATAAGCCCGGAATCAGAACTGTGCATATTACCACGCGTACCAGAAAAGTCAGTATCTCGCTTTCATAATTTATCAGACAGCAGACCGAATACACCAAAGCACCCGATAAGAATGTAAACGCAAGCATAATAAACTGGATAACAAGATACTTTTTCATCCCCTTCTCAAAGTAGTGTTTAAACGCAACCTGTGTTGATCCTAAAAATGCGACAAAGAAAACTGTCAGTATGGTTCCAATCAGTATGCCCACTACGCCGAACAACTTTCCCAGAATATAGTTCAGTAAAACATTCAGAACCGCCTCTGCAACATATCTCCAGCGGTTTTCCCAGAATAATCCTGCGGCATCAGCGTAAACCCCCCGGATATCCCCCATTTTCGTCATGTAAAAATATATTGGAAACAGCAGCATGATATGACTGGAGTATAAATTTTCAGGCCCCATCCATTTCGACATGAAGGGCTGGTATAAGCACAACATACATATCGCCATAAAGCCGGCAATAAACAAATATATATTGTTCAATGTCATCATATCCTTATAGTTTTTCTGCCTGCTCTCTAAAACAATGCTGTTTCCGACACCTCCAAGCAGTGCTCCCAGAATAACCGATGTAAAACTGTTCAGAGCAAAAATAATATAATAGTAATTTGAGTATATTGCTGTCTGTGTCCACCCCAGAAAAGCCGAAATAAAAATGCTGTCGAATGTATTCCTTGTGACGCCGCATACTTTTCCGGTCAGTAAACCTAATACTTTCTTTTTTATTCCGTCAACGACCTCATTGCTTACCTGTCCTTCGCATTTTATTTCCGGGTATAATCTCTTAACAGTGATCATAGTAATCAGATTGTTCACCACCGTTGCCAGAACCATTACGACCAGGAAAGCATAAAAATCCCTCCAGCCCCATAGAACAAGTATCTGCACGGAAGATGACAGAAGAAGCGTTACCGTGCTGATATTGCTTATCACATCATATCTCTGATAGGCATTCAGTACGGAGGCTTTATACGAAAACATCCAGTATGATATTACCGTATTGGCCAGATATAAAAGATACACCAAGGTAAGGCTAAGATTACCCGGACATTCTTCTTTTACTATAATATCTAAAAATGGTATAAGGGCTAATCCTATGATCAGAATGACCAGTCCGATAACTCTGTAGATTTTTCTGTAAAGCTTTAAGAGGGCATTTATTTCTTTAGTGTCATCTTCCGCTATCGGTTTATACATTGCATAAACTATCGCACTGCCGAAACCCAGTTCAGCCAGACTGAACACAGTAAGGATAGAACTGAACAGCCCCTTTACACCAATGTATTCAATCCCCAGCCTGTGTATTGTTACTGTCTGAATAAGAAAAGGCAGCAGCAATCCTGCAACACGATTAATGGAACCAAACACCAGACCCTTTTTCGTATTTTTTACTTTCTCTAATTTCATAACACAATGAGTTTATAATGATTTCAAAAAAGAATAGTCTTCCGAACAGATCAAGCTGCATCCTGTCAATCCCGGATACCAGGCATATATATACTTTATGCTGTTCTGAGCCAGAACACTCTCTATTTCCTTTAATGTATCCTGCTCGCCCTTTCTGTGCGTATCATCCATAATGATGACAAATTTCTCATCCAGTATTTCAGGCAGGCACTCAACAATATCCCTTCTTGAATATCTGTCAGATCCGTAGGGTCCATCAATCGAAATCACTTCATATTTTTCAGAACCGATAATATTTTTAAAATTCTCATACGCATAGTATTTATGCTTTTTATATACTTTTTCTTCGCAATTAGTCAAAACTATATCGGTACAGTCCGACAGTGAATTCTTTTTTGTGTAAAAATCTATCCACTCCTTATTATGTTCAATGATAGTATGCTTATGCGATTCTGCTGAACTTCCACGAAAATAGCACGAAATAAGCGTACTGGATATTCCTAATCCCATTTCCAAAACCTTGCATGGTTCTACTGCATCCAGCACTCTTGTCATGACATAAATATAATTGTATCCTACAGCCCACCTTCCAGGCGATATGCTTGGCAGGTCATCAAGCCATCTTATCCCTCGTCGCGTATCATCCCACACTCTGGCCCACATCAGGTCATAATTTGTATTCTCTATTCTCTTCAGATAATCCTTTATTATCATACTCTTTAATAATCCTTGTGCTATTACCTCAGATACTAAATCCCGCTACACTATAATTACCCGAATGACGACCGACTGAACTATTATCTCCCAACGGCATACTCCATTATATCAGCGTCTTTATTTCAAGCGAAATGTTTCCTTAATACATATTTTCCAGTTCAGCAATAAAGCCTTTGCACATAGCATACATTTAACCGGCAGACTTAACTCATTGTAATGAATCCACTTATATGAGTTACCCATCTTTTTATCCAGGGCCTCTTTGCTGTACTCCACTAACTCCTCACTGTTTATCTGTTTGCGGATTTTATACAGTGAATACCAGGTATGCTTTAATCTTTTTTTTGTTTCCTTTTTCATGGACGGATTGATCTGATCACACAGATCAATCATGAACATATTTCTTATCTGGTTAACCACCGTTTTATCACTTGTCCATATACCGTTACCTGTCTGTGTATAAATCGCCCAGGAATACGGCAGATAATAAATTTTACCGTACTGTATGACAGAAAAAGTGATCAGGTTGTCATTAAAACAATTATCTAACAATACTGCGTCTATCTTCGGGATGACTGAGCTCCTGATCAATAACGAATCGGTATGAAAATAAAGGTTCTCCCAGTATTCTGCGGCTCCATACTTTCCCTCCTTAAGTTCAGGAGATGTGACGGGTAGCCTTTTTCCATCCGGATAAAGTCTGTCAGTATTATGTCCGCAGGCAATACAGTCCCGGTTGACCGGATCATCCAATATCTCGATCTGCTTTTTTAATTTTCCAGCATAGTCAAATCGGTCATCACCATCCAGAAAAATAAAATATTCCGTCTCAACATTTTTCAGAAGATTCAGTCTGTTGCGGGATGCTCTGAACCCCGGAATACATTCCTCCCTGCCTCTTTCCATGACAAACATTTTTATATGCTCAGGATAACGTTTTATCCACTCGTTAACCTTTTCTCTGGTTGAATCATCAGAACCGTCATCTCCTATCAGGATTGTCACACCGCAGTCTGTCTTTTGATCCACGACACTTTGCAGGGTCTGATCAACAAATTCTTCCTGATTATAAAATGTTATCAAAACACTGATTCTGTTCTTCATTTTATTCGTCAATCTCTTAATTTACCATCCGACCAAGCGCTTTTTTTATATATGATCCGGACAAAATATCAAACAGACAGGCATTTCTTTTTATGGCAGCATTGTTCCTGTATTCATCCATATCAAACCTGTCAATATATGTTTCTCTTAATCTCAGATCATCATATTCCTTTACTTCAAAGTCAAAATCTGTATACCCGTTTTTAATAGCTTTTCCCAGCTGATTTTCAAATTCTCTTTCGGTTATTAAACTGTTCTCCAATAATTTTTCACGTTTTCTTAAGTAATCATCATCCGACAGCAGTTTCTGTACATCCTCTGCCAAAGCATCTGCCGAACTGTATTCGATTTTTCTTTCTCCCTGGCCGATCAGTATTCCTTCACACTCATCATCAAATTTTAATATCAAGGGAAGTTTCCCTGCAGCAACAGCATACTGTGTCATTAAGCCACCTATAATGGGATAAGTATTGAGATACAGGGTTATATTTTTCATAAGCTGATAAAGATCTTTTCTTTCATCTACTTTATATGCCCTGCCCTCATAATTTTTCAGAACTTTATCTAATTCATCTGTCATTCCGTAACCGGCATATAAAAAAATAAGATCTTTATTTTCATCCAGCAGTCTCGTTATCAACTTGTAGTATGTACCCTTCTCATCTATTGTTTTATATAAGGCCCCTCCGCTGAAAAGTATCTTTTTCCCTTCAGTATTAAAATCAAAACCCTTGAATTCTGTGTCTTTATGGATGTAGGGATAAAAAGGCAGGTCAATCAGTTTTTCTTTCCCCAGTTTTCTATGCTGTATAGAAACACTTTTTCCATATCCCCTGAATTCAATATAATGGTCCGCAGCATCCCTGCCAATCCAGAAAGCATGATCAGTAAGGTTAATGAAATATCTCTTCACAATTCCCTTCAGCTGCATAAAACACAGGAGGCCTGCTATGTCATTCGGAAGGGAATAATAAAAAACAATGGAAGGCTCATGGTTCAAAATTATTTGCTGAAGACCTTCCTGCTGTTTCAGGTACTGGTGCCTGAAATCCACATACTCTTTTACTGTCTCCGTTCCGGCAAGTAAACTGTCTATTACAGGCTGTTTATCCCTTGAATGAAGCGGAGACACATATATTATCTTATACCCCAATCCGATCAGTGCCTTTAGATATACAAGTGCCAGGCCTCTGGTATCAGTTCCAAAGCCATCATAAAAAAGTACCGTTTTTTCTTTTCCCTTAATCCCGGAAAACCTGTCGTCATTAGTCAATTCCGATAATGCTTCCATGTACGACTCCAGCCGGTCATCTGTATATGACTGATTGGACTCATACAACAGCTCCCCGCACACGGATAACATGGCTGCCGCCCGTTCCGTTCTGCCGGTCTGAATTGCCCTTTCTATTTCACCGCAGTACCTGTCATATTCGGCGTTTATAGTTTTTTGCTTATCCGTATTCATACCGAACTTAAATATGTCATTGTCTCTTCTGCATCTTCTGCCTTTTTATAGAGTTCTTCTATATGGTCCTTTATAAAGGCTTCGTCAAGTTTTCCGAAATCAAGCTGAAGCAGTTCTTTTATCATAGCCTCATCAAATCTGTACCTTATAATCTTAGCAGGAACACCGCCCACGATTGCGTAAGGTTCCACATCTTTTGTTACTACAGCACCTGCCGCCACCACTGCTCCCTGCCCTATATGCACTCCCGACATGATCGTTGCACCATAGCCGATCCACGCATCGTCATCTACTACAATATCACCTTTAGAAAAAGCCTCATCCCCGGCCTTCAGGATTTTTGTCTTAAAGGGAAAAGTTGAAATCAGATCCAGTCTATGTTCCACGTCCAGCAAAAATGTAACTCTCTGGGATATCGAAACATAATTACCGATTTTTAATCTGCTCCTGTTGTTGAAGCTCACAACATTGAGTTCACCATAGGAAGCATTTCCTACCGTCACCAGCTTTGGATCAAATATACTTACCGGAAAGGTTCCGTTATGACGGTTGTTCTTTATCCATTTTCTTTTGCTGCTCTGCAAAACAAAGAATTCTTTTATTTCATGAAACATAGCTTTCCTAAACCAATTCTCCCTATAATCTTTTCTTAACTAAAACTTCCCACTCACCAAGTTTGTTAGAACGGCACTCACAATTGCATCGGTTCCAAGCATATGCGAATCGTCGTTCTTTTCTCAAAGACTACATGTGGGAAGTTTTAATCTTAACTCTCTTTACTGCTTCAAGGTATGCATATGAAGTATCCTCATCAGGTTCCAGATATGCACCTTCTCCCCACTCATTCCATGCGGTAAGCAGCAGGATTTCCTGATCATTCTTCATACAGTTCTCATATAGTTTTTTAAAGTTATTATAAAAACTCTCAGCAGTTTCACCGCGTATTATAAGTGCCTTGTTCCCCCTGCGGGGAGTATCATCATATCTTACAAAGCCGCCCTGTATGATCTCCGGCCGGCTTTCCGAAAAGCTGATTATCTTCTTCCAGACCGCATCATAATCATACAGATATTTCACCGGCGAATCAAAATGCGGCTTTAGCTTCAGATACCTTTCAAAACGGTTTTCCCATCTGGAGCGTACGGACCATGCACTGTATGACGGCTGATATACAAAATACCGGTCCCCTAAGAACCGCCCTTTCATCCTGTCATAATTGGTCAGAATAAAGAGTCCCTCAAGGCCATATTCCTCAGCCCGCTTCCGCCAATATGCAATCATCTTTTTCATCACTTCCGCGTCCTGATAGGTCATGAAAGCAAATACAGGTTTGTTGTTTATCCTTAAATATCTTTCATCCCTGAAGAAATTAAGCAAGTACTGAAAATGTTTTTCCCAATCTTCTTTACTGCCGTAATCCAGCTCACAGAGAACAGCATCACCCTGCTTTTTTTCAACATCCCTTAAGGGTGCCCAATCATTTCCCTTAATGCTACTCCATGTCCGTTTCCATGAACTGTTATCCCAGGTGAAAAAATAAGCAATCCTGATCTCCGGGTGGTTCAGCAGCAGTTCTGCAGGAAGCTGCAGTTCCTGTTTTCCTTTTTTAAACCAGTAATGATAGATATTAAACCCATCAATTCCATAGAACAACGCCAGTTCCGCCTGTTTTTTCAGCGATTCAGGATCTGAAAGATCATAATAATTCTTTTCCTTAGGAACCCTGGGCTGCACATGGCCTTCATACTGGGGCTTAGCATTTCTGACACCGTCCCAGTCGGTAAAACCCTTTCCCCAGAAAATGTCATTATCTTCTGTTTCATGAAATTGTGGCAGGTAAGCTGCATATATCTTCGTATTTTTCATTCAGACACCACAGACTGCTTCAATTCTCTTCTTAATCCTTATGCCGATCACTTTTGCTGAAAGTTCCTTAGAAACTGATCTCTTAGCTTCATTCCCAAGCTTTTTTCTTAAAGCAGGATCAACATACAGCATACGAAGTTTTCTTGCCGCATCATGTACATCCGGTTCAGCCCATACCGTTCCTGCACGGTAAACACTATATTCCTTTTTTGTACTTACCAGTTTATATTTAACAGGGCAGCCGTTTTTTTCATTCACAAATTCTTTCGTAGCAGAATAATCAGTGGAAATGACCACACCACCACAGCTCATCATCTCAGCCGAAGCCAGACCAAAACCTTCTGCCCTATGCAGTGAAAGAAGCGCATCACTGCTTGCCAGCAGGGATAATGTATCTTCATGACTTAAATAATCCTGTATGATAACAAATCTTTTTTCACTACCTATAACGCTTTTTAAATGCGACAGATCCTTTTCATTCAGACACTTTGCCTTTATCATCAGACAGACATTTTCCCGTCCGTCCGGAAAAGCCTCACGAAAAGCCTTTATCGCTGCGTCCGGATTTTTTCGTTCCGAACCGCTCCGCCTGTCATAAATGATCCCTGCAACAAATGCATCTTCAGGAATACCGTACCTTTTTCTCACAATACAGCAGTCTTCCGGAAAAAAGTTTTCCTCACCCACCACTGCACAGGGATAAACTTTTATTTTTTTGTCCGTTATCCGCCTCAATGCTTTCGCTACAAATACAGACGGCGTCCATATCTCATCAAAACATTTACATAGTCCTGTCCACTCTTTAGGAAAGGCCGGCGTTTCCCACAACCAGTATGCAATATTATAATGTCCGTCCAGGTCAGAGGTTTCAAGCATTTCAAAAAGTACAGGTATTTTTGCAGGCTGCACATGAAAAACATTGACAGCATAATCAACATGCCTGCCTGTTTTCTTTGGGATACCGCGCCTCTCCTCTACCTGATGTTTTGAATGAGGAATTCCGGCCGCCTTAAGTGCTCCTGATAAAAGATTAACACTCCTGGATATTCCGGTCCCTGATACAAAATCACCATAAAGATTTATTCCTGCAGGTCTCGATCCTTTTTGGTATGGCTTAACAGTTTTCTTTACTGCTTTTTTTACCGCCAATGTATCCCGGACCATATTATAACGATTGATCAAAAATCTCTTCATCACTTTCTATCAAAATACTGTTGATAAACTCTTTATACCTATTCATGACAGTCCAAAGCCCCTGCTATCACTGACATACAAATGTGTGGTTTTGACAATAACGCCCCGCTATTTGCAAAAACAAATTAATAATTGCAGGCTACCACAACCATGAAAAACCACAGGTTTTAAACAGTTACAGTTTTTTCATACATGTATGGCTATGTATACCGTCTCAGCCCTTTTCCTCCAGGAATACCTGCTCAGGCATTTTGGTTCCGCCTTCCAGCCGGTGCCGTCTTTACATAGCTGTGCCATTTTCATCGTAAGATCATTTACATCATACAATCTAAAATATACAGCATCCTTCCCCAGCACTTCCCTATGGACAGGAATGTCAGAAACCAACACATGCTTTACACCATTTGATAATGCTTCTACAGGCGGCATACCAAATCCTTCGTATATGGAAGCATCCACAAAAATATCTGCATGTGAATATACAACCTTTAAATCATTTTCATCAATAAAACCCGTAAGGCAAATGCAGTCGGAATAATTTTCCTTTACACTTTCAAGTTCTTTATCCACCATCCAGCCTTTTCTTCCGGCAACAACAAGCTTCGGAATATCAGTACTCTTTGAGACAAGATCAAAATAAGCATTGAATATCTGGCTTATGTTTTTTCTGGGTTCAAGCGTTGATAAGACCAGTATATAATTCTCAGGAAGGCCATATTTTTTCTTTATTTCATTCCAGGAATTCTCTGATGCATCATAGGAAAACTCATGTCCACCATTTGTAGCAGACCCAGCTGTTCCTACAGGCAATGTTTTTGCCGTTCTATCTGTACTATAACAATTATCCCTACTTGCAGATACACCGCAGGGTGCATATATTATATTCCTTACATTCTTATAGTGTTTCCGGATCCTTTTTTCGGAAAAATGTGAGATCGTAATAACCGACTCACAAACTCTCACACTGTGCCTGTACCCAAGTCCGAACAGAAGCCTTGATCTAAGCTTCATGGTTTCAGGCACATCTTTCACGGCCGTATCAGCTATAAGTGCATATATCTTTTTTCTGCCTCTTGCAGTGCAATTTGGCTTACCACACACACAGCTATTCTTCCTCACGCATACACGGTAATTCTGTTCGGCGCATGTCCTGCAACTCCGTCTTCTGCAGGTACGCTGACATCCCAAAGCCTTTCCAAATAAAAGCGGTACAGGAAAAGCAGGAAACAGATAGGCGTCAGCTTTAATGCGGGACATGACAAGCGGAAGCTTTATCTGGTTTACCAATAACTTCCCGCCACTTATATGGACAAGACATATCCTGTCCGGGTATCTTTTCTTAAGCTGCTTTATACTTTCCGGCACATCATTCTTTACAACAAGATACCACCTGTCCCTGCCAAGGCCTATCATTTCACTGACCATACAGAGCGCATAGCGTTCAAGTCCAGAAAGATTATCCGATAATGATGTCATATCTGCCGCTATACGCATTATCAGATTTCCTTCCTGTATTTCCATGCCAGCAGAAAAATCTGCATGTCTTCAATAAAGTATCTGTGAAAGAGCCGGCCCGGCTCCTGTAAAAATCTGTAAAACCATTCCAGTCCACACTTACGCATCCATACCGGTGCACGCAGATTTTTCTCGGCTGCAAAATCCACAGCAGCTCCAAATGAAAGGGCAACATGGAAATCCATTTTGTCTTTGTTGGAATAAACAAATTTTTCCTGCTTCGGCATCCCCAGACACACAAAGATAATGTCAGGCTTTGACCGGTTTACGGCTTTTATGGTCTTTTTAAGTTCCTGTTCGTTCTTTTCAAATTCCATAGGCGGCTCATAGTATCCACAGATATTAAGACCTTTGTACTTCTCTTTCATTTTTTTAGAAGCAGCCTCTGCACTGCCGCCAGTCCCACCAAGTATAAAAACTGACTTTTCATTTTCCGCAGCCCTTTTACAGATTTCCGGAAACATATCCGCCCCTGTCACCCTTTCCTTTATCGGATGCCCCAGGGACTCGGCAATCCATAAAAGCGGTGTTCCATCAGTAAGCACCAGATCGGCATTCCTATAGATTTTTAGAAATTCTTCATCTCTCTGAAGACGCATCACATGATCCGCATTTGGAGTGACCACATAATGTTTGCCTTCTTCTGCAAATTCCATGATACGGCCTGCAGCTTCATCAAAACTTATATCATCCAGCTCAAAGTTCATATATTTTCTGCGTCCATGTGTCACGGATTCCTTAGTGTGACTATGCTTTGTCGAAAGTTTTGCCTTTATTTCACCGCACAACTGCCAGATAAGTGCAGCAGTCATTATTCCTGCCATATCTATAGCAAAATCGTTTATCTCGCTATACCGTCCGGGCACAAAGATCTGCACAAACTCATCTGCCAGAGCTATACATCCTCCCATAGAACAGATATAAAAAACACGCAGTTTCTCCCTGAAGCCGTTTACCGTAACCGTAACTCCCAAAAGGAGTCCCAACACGATATACTCATTCATATGGGCAAAAGTGCGTGTTATCTCATCAAATCTTTTCAGGCCGACATCCGTCACCGGAATCTGTGTTACCGCCTCAGTTCCGAAAACCATCCCTAAAATCCATTTTGTAACACTAAGGCTTGTATTCTCCGAACCCTCTCCCGGCTGTAATGAAAAGGTAAAGATCACCACTATCCAGATAACTACAGGAACCCAGGCAATATACTCTATGGCAGAATTCTTTTTTGACGGAACACTTTTCATTGCAGTTAACTGACCACTCTTTACACAAACTGCCTGAAATATTCAATAGTCTTATCAAGTCCCTTATCAAGAGGGATAGTGGGCTCCCAGTCTAACTCTTTCTTTGCCAATTCTATAACAGGTCTGCGTTGTATAGGATCATCCGAAGGAAGGGGCTTATACACGATTTTAGAAGACGAGCCTGTCTTTTCAAGAATCATCTCAGCCAGCTCCTTGATAGTAAACTCGCCGGGATTTCCAATGTTAACAGGGCCCGTAAAGCCATCCCTTGAATTCATCAGCCTCACCATGCCTTCGATCAGGTCATCCACATAGCAAAAACTCCTGGTCTGCGAACCGTCGCCATACACAGTTATGTCTTCCCCCCTGAGGGCCTGCATTATGAAATTTGAAACCACCCTGCCGTCTGCCGGGTGCATGTTGGGACCATAGGTATTAAAGATTCTCATTACTTTAATATCCACATTGTTCATTCTGTGATAATCAAAGAAAAGAGTCTCAGCCACACGCTTGCCCTCATCGTAGCAGGATCTGATGCCTATGGTATTTACACAGCCCCTATAGCTTTCGGGCTGGGGATGAACCTCAGGATCACCGTATACTTCGGATGTGGACGCCTGAAGAATTCTTGCATGAACCCGCTTTGCTAGTCCCAGCATATTCATGGCACCCAGCACGGAGGTCTTGGTGGTCTTAATGGGGTTATACTGGTAATGAACCGGGCTGGCAGGGCAGGCCAGATTGTATATCTGATCCACTTCAATAACAATGGGCACGGTGACGTCGTGTCTTATGAATTCAAAATATGGATTGCCGATGAGATGTCTGATGTTGTCCTTGGTTCCCGTAAAGAGATTATCAAGGCAGATAACATCGTTGCCTTCCTCTATCAATCTATTACACAAATGTGAACCCAGAAATCCTGCACCGCCTGTCACTAATATTCTTTTGCCCATAATATTTCTCCTTATTATCTAATTTATTATTTAACTTCCCACTCACTGAACTAGCCAGAACGACACTCGCAATTGCACCGGAACAGTCACGATGCGCCCTGAGTTTGAACGAAACTAGTAATTGTCACTCTCAGCAGATAATGCCATACATGAAAGCATTATCTGCTGAGAGTGGTACAATTACTTATGTTTCGTTCAATTTCCCGAGGGGAAATCCAGCGCTAACAGCCCGTTGTTATCCGGTGCAGGGCTGCGAGACGGTACGCTTTTGGCCGGCTCGCATGTGACGGATAACTACGGGCTGTTAGCGATTAGTTTCCCGAGGCGTTGCATCGGTTCCGGCGCATATGCGAGTCGTCGTTCTGCTTCCCACAGACTATATGTGGGAAGTTTTAAATTCCCAGAACAATCCTGACATACGGTGTCACTGAGTGGTATACCGCTGACAGTACACCGTAGTTCTTTTTCACGAAATAATACCAATCTTTTGCAGGGAGGCCCTTGGGAGTTTCCTTCTTCATTACACGTTCAAATATGGGAAGCTCTGTATCCTGCCAGCTTTCCTCTACGGGATTTGCTTCACATGTACCTACATATCCCGCACTACTTATGACTTTGAGACCTTTCCGCTTCATTCTAAGGCCGTAATCATAGTCGCCCATGCTGTGGGTATAATTTCTGTCAAGATTTCCATTCTTCTTCATGCATTCCACAGACATCAGAAGACAGTTACAATTGAAGGTATCGCAGAGCACCGGCTTATTTGCAGGGGGTATCACTTCAAACTTTGCAAAAAACTTTGACAATGTCCTTACACCACCGTAGGTCTGCTCACCACTTTCAGAGCATACTGCTCCCACCACGGCTGCCGCCCTGTAACGCTTTCTCCTCTTCATCAGCGTATCAACGGAATCCTCATAAAATACTACATCATCATTTACCAGCAGTATATCGTCACCGGCCTTTGCGTGCTTTGCGGCGTAGGACAGAGCATAGCGCATTCCCTGATTCCAATAAACATTTTTTTTGCAATGCAGAATTTTCAGGCTTACATCCCTGCTGCCGTAGCGCCTGCTTTGTTTTGCATGCTCCATGCACTTTCTTAAATATATACCGGTCCCATCAATGCTTCCGGCATCCACATCGACTATAACCATGGATCCTCTGTAAGCTCCTAACAGAGACTTGAAACATTCCACAGTCTGCTCTCTTCTATTGTATGTAGTCATTAATACCCAAAGCATACACTTCCCCCTATTCAGTAGTTTAAAAACCCGCTATCCTCTTATTAGTCAAATGGAAAAGCAGCTTACTCTCAAAATCCACTATATCCTTAAGCCAAGGCCAACCGTTTTTTTCTGCGCTTGCATACGCATGATACACATGGCGGCACCAGGATATGTTCAACTTATCTTTTCCTATTTCCTTCTGAAGACGATATACTTCCTTGCGCCTAGCTGCATTATTTAGCCCAGTTTTATTGTTTTCATACATCCGGTAAACGGCATAGGGTTCATGCGTATATGTCTTCCTGCCGGAAGAAAACAATCCTATGAAAAATTTCCAATCGAAAACATAATGATACTTCTCATCTAGGAGCCTGTGCTCATTTTTCCAAAAACAGGCTGGCTGCACTATGTAATACCAGCGTCTGATCACATCATCCGGCACATTTCTGTCAGATTTATTGTACTCGGTAAGTTTCTTATTTCTGTCACAGTACCAGGCATCACCTATGGCAAGCTTCAAGCCCTTGTTGCAAGTGAATACTCTGTCTACACTTTCCAGCACATGCTCATCGTAATAAAAGTCATCCGAATTAAGCCATGCCACAATTTCTCCCTTTGCCAGACGAAGTCCCTTATTTATCCCCTCAGCCTGACCATGGTCCTTTTCACGTATATAATGTATCCTGCTGTCCCTTGCGGCATATGACTCAACAATTTCCTTAGTACCATCCTCAGAACAGCTGTCAATTATAATATATTCGAAATCCCTATAGTTCTGACTTAATACTGATTCAATGGTATCAGAAATATATTTAGCCTGTTCGAATGTAGGTGTTATTATGGAAAATCTACACATATCATCTTTTATCCTTATTCAATCCGCTCTCTAGTTATAAGCCGGGCAAGCTCCCTTACCACACCATAGCCGCCGCTTTTTTCAGATATCCAGTCAGCAATCTCAAGTATCTCCGGCTCTGCATCCTTCGGTGCTCCTTTTATGCCGACACATTTCATAGCATCTATATCATTCAGATCATTCCCCAGATACATAACCCTATCTAAACTGATATTTCTGTCTGCACAATACTTTTCAAGTGTCTGCTTCTTATCTGATACGCCATGTATCACTTCCAGATTAAGCTTTTGGGCACGCATCTCCACTACGGGATTAACCTCAGTTGACAGAATCACCTGCTTAACCCCAAGCTTCCTTATCATACCAACACCATAGCCATCACCACGGTTTGCCATAACGCTTTCGTTTCCATTCTGATCCACCATGACACGGTTATCGGTCATGACCCCGTCAAAATCATATACTATCAACTCTATGTTTTCAAACATATCCGGAAGTCTCCTGTCCTTTAAAATATATGGAGCTTTTTTTTCACAGCCTCCATCAGCTTCTTAGTTCCATAATACTTTTTGATATAGGCCTTATCATATTCTGTATCACGGCGAATGCTTTTTCTTTTTTTCATGGGAAACCGCATTTTTCCATACGAAAAATCTTCCTCGCTGTGCCAATTCGTATGAGTTGCATCTTCCCGGTCAAAACCTATGTTGCGTATCATATTTACTGCCGGAACAATACCAAGCCCTTTATGGATATGTCTGCAATAGTCCCACTGAATATCCCAGGTATCCTTTTTATGCGTATACACGCTATTCACATGTTTCTTAATAAACATATACGAAAGACCGCCCTGAACTTTTTTGAGTTCACCGCTTCTCTTCACCTGCGGCCATGTTTTAACATCCGGATCATAATACTTCCATGCTCTGGCCCAGGTTGCCCATCCCCATATGCTTGAAAAACATGAGAAAGTATATGCGCCTTTTACTTTCTGTCCCTTAAGCAGATTCGTTCCGGATATCATCATTACCTTTTTGTCATTTTTATATAATTCAAGGAGTTCGTCACAGTATCTGAAGAATTCCGGTGCAGGCACCACATCATCTTCAAGTATTATGGTATGAGGCTCCTGGGAGAGAACCCAGCTTATGCCGGTATGCATCCTCTCCTTGCACCCCATATTTTCCTCTGCATAATTTTTTTTGAATTCACAAGGCCAGTCTATGTGAGACTCCACATACTCACGGCACTCTTTAACCTTATCTATGTCATCCGGACGTCCCTTGCGTGGAGCATCCGACACCAGATAAAACCTTGAAGGTCTTGCCTTCCGTATCTCCTCAAAAACTTCTTTTGTGGTATCCGGCCTGTTGAAAACTATCATCATCACAGCCGTCTTTAGCTTATAAATTTCCTCGCTCATCACTTTGAACCCTTTCTGAATAAAACCACTCCCACTGTCTGCAGCAGTATCTTGCAGTCAAGCAGAAGCGACCACTGATCAATATACTCAAGATCAAGCCTGACCACTTCATCAAAATCCGTTATATCACTTCGTCCGCTTACCTGCCACATTCCCGTAAGTCCCGGCGTAATGGACAGGCGCCTCCTGTAGTGCGCATTGTATTTTTCATACTCATCAACAGTAGGAGGCCTTGTTCCCACCATGGACATATCACCCTTCAATATATTAAAAAACTGCGGCAGCTCATCTATACTGGTCTTCCTTAAGAAACGTCCCACCTTTGTTATCCGGGGATCGTCTTTCATCTTGAACATCAGACCTTCCATTTCATTTTTATCATAGAGCTCTTTTTTTCTTTCTTCTGCATCCACATACATCGAGCGAAATTTATACATCATAAATTTCCTGCCACTCCTGCCAACCCTTTCCTGTTTAAAAATCACAGGACCTTTTGATTCAAGCTTTATCGCAACTGCTACAAAGGGATAGAAAAGCAAGAGTATTATAATACCAAAAACACTTCCTACTATATCAGAAAAACGCTTCACCATAAGGCGTCTGTAATCCAGGTTCTTTAAGGAAAAAGAAAGCACCGGGTAGCCGGCTATGTCATCCGCTTCCTTGCCCTCGAGATTAAGTTCCTCAAGACCTATGTCATAGTGGCACAGCACCCCCATACTCTCAAAGTCAAATATCATATTTCTGATGGTATTGATGGGCACTTCCCTTGGCAGCGATATAAACACCCTGTCGACAACTTCCTTAGTAGCAGCCTCAAGCATACTGGCCGAATCGCCCACTACCTTTACACCTTCAATCTCACACCCCACCATATCTGCATCAGTAATGATAAGACTTTTTACCTCATAATTCCATTCGTTGGAATTAATGAGCTTCCTTATTATCTCAGCCGCACGGTCCCTGGTAGTCACCACCATAAGTTTATCGCTGTCAGCACCGTTCCTATAGCATTTCAGCATGTATTCCTTGAACACAAGGTGTGCCGAAAATGTTATCAGGGCACTCAGAAGAATAAAGAAAAACAGTACTGTTCTTGAAATCGGGCGTTCTTTAAATACCGTATACATAACCAGTGCCGGCATCGATATGGTAACAGCAAGGCACTTTATAATGGCGATAGATTCCTTGAAAAAGCCACGTATAAAAAAATCCCTATTCCAGTCGGTAAAAATGCTATACAGCAATAAAAACAGTATGTACAATCCTCCGAAACTGATATAAAGTTCATAATGCCCATCACAGTACAGATTCCTGTAACGGATCAGGACAGCCAGCACGAGCGCTGCCGCCCCCGAAAGGACTTCTATCAGAATCAACCCATATGTTTTTATGACATTGCTTTTTTTATATATCCTGTTCATTTACTGTATCATTTTCTGCCCGTAACCTTATTGTACAGACCTTCAAACCTGCTTATAGCCGTATACAGACCGTAGTCCGTATAAAAAGCTTTCATCCTGATCTTTTTTCCTAAAGGCCATTTTTCCTTTACAAAATAATCCCTGTAAAATCTGTCAAAAACATCCTTCATTTCCTTCTTCCCGGCATCATCTGCTGAGTTTTCATAAAAATTGATCACCGAATGCATCAGAAGGTTTAACTCAAGACGGTACAGTTCCTCTTCTTTATACTTTGAGAAAAACAGCAGTTTTCCCTCTCCGGCTTCAAATGCAGCATGATAGTTCTTATCACCGTTCATCTGCATTATGCTGTCACTTCGCTGCCTGTAAGCATACATAACCGCATCCGTCACTACCACCCGCTCAGCCTTGTATATCAGTCTGTATGTCGTATATCCGTCTTCAAAAATCTTCCCGTATGGGTACCTTACCTGCGGCATGCCCTCAAAGAGACTTTTGGAATATATCTTATTCCAGGCCACCATGCATTCGCCCATCATTCCCATATGGTAAAAAAGATACTCCGCATCCCTTCCGCTGAAGATCTCCTCCACGGTTCCCCTGCTGTCAAATTCCGCATCTTCTTCATCCGCTGCGGTTTCTTTATAACGGCACCAGGCTATATCGGCAGAATGCTCATCGGCCACGCTTTTGAGATAGGCAATCATTTCCGTTGATATATAATCATCGGAATCGACAAAAACTATCCACTTACCGGCGGACGCTTCTATTCCCGCATTCCTTGCGTCCGAAAGTCCACCGTTCTTTTTATGTATAACCTTTATCCTGTCATCCTTTGTGGCATATTCATCGCACATGCGCCCGCAGGAATCCGGCGACCCGTCATCAACAAGTATTATCTCAAGTTCTGTATATGTCTGTTCCCGTATACTCTTTATGCACCTGTCAAGATATTTTTCAACCTTATATACAGGCACTATCACGCTTACAAGGTCTTTATTATCTTCCATAAAATCCTCTAAACCAGTAACTAAACTATCCGCTGACTAAGTTGCCGCTCTGTTTTCCCGCAACAGTGTATGGAAATTTTCGGTCAGCAGGCTAAAACAATCCGAGCATTTTTTTTACAGCTCTTTTTATCCTTGTGGCATTATAACCGAACCACCCGCGCCTCAGACTTGCGTTTATCCATTCACCGCTCATAGAATAAACATCAAGTGCCTCTCTCATATCATGAGTCTTAGCCGTAGTATAGAACGGCTCCAAATCCGCAGGCTTAAGTTCTGCTCTGTGCTCAGACAGATATTTTAAATCCGGGTAATGCCTTATATCACTTATCTTCCTTAAGGAAGGAGCCACTTCCCTTTCCACACTGTACCCCACCATATTGGAGGCACTTCGTTTAAGCAAGTCTATGGCACTCCAGGAGGATCCCTCTACCTGCCTGTATGCTCCCATGAATTCCGGAATATAGTACATTTTTCCATGCTGCATAAGCCAGAACACTATATTATTATCATCAAATGTAGCAGCCAGCCGCTCTCCGGGGATATTATCGGCATATATGTTCCGAAACATCATGGCATTGGCCTGAATGAACATCATAGTCCAATACTCTTTAAGGCTTATCTTCCTTTCCTTCTTAGCTAAGGACAATGGTTCCAGCCTGCCATCTTCATATGCGAGATACAGGTTATGTGCACAAAGTACACAATCTGTATTTGCCGGATCATCCAATATGTCAGCCTGCCGTTGCAGCTTTTTATTATCTATGTAATAGTCATCCCCATCAAGGAAGCAGCAGTACTTTCCCTTTGCATTAGCTAATAGTCCCAGGCGGTTTGCCGCTGAGCGTTCCACCCTGTTGTAAATTTTCCCCTTCTCCCTGGGATTTTCAAAGAGCTCTATACGTCCCGGGTAACGCGAAATAAAATCCTTTACTATATCCACAGTCCCGTCATCTGAACCATCATCTCCGACCAGGATCTCGAAATCAAAGTCCGTCTCCTGCTCAAGTACGCTTTCAAGTGTCTGGGCAACATATTTTTTCAGGTTATAAACTGTTACCAGAACGCTTACGCGAACATCACTATTATCGCTATTATCGTCTTTACACAGGTTTTCCATATGGTCATCCATTATGTTCCCGAAAGAACCTATCATTTCTCTCGGGAACGGCAGCCTGCAATGGAAGATTTGCTTCGCCAATAGCTGACTGCCATCATTATATTTACTCTATCTATACGCCCGTAATAGCAAGCACTTCGCGCTGTCCCGAACAGATGTAATACTGTTCAAAACCTATTGGTTCTTCCGATTGCCTTATTTCTTCTGCAGATCATGTATAGAAGGCACCCATTTAAGGAAGGGCACGCTATGTATACCATGCATGATGCTTCTTATCCGCTTATTGTTGTTGTCCATATTGGCCACAGGCTTTCTGTATGCGGCCTTCTTTCCTTCCGACACTTCGGATGCCACCCGCTTCCATTCGGGGACCAAGAGCGCAGGCTGGAAATCCCTTAATGCAAACTCCATGGCATTCTTTGAAAAGGTTTCACGCTTAGCATCATCCGTCAAAAGTTCTGCAAGCTTATCCGGAAACTCGCTTATGTCTTTAAATAAAGTTCCCGTCTTTCCATCCATTACGGAATCGCACAGCCCGTTCTTCCTGCGGCAAACCACCGGCAGCCCGCAGGCCTCCATCTCTACCGCAGCCAGTCCGAATGTCTCAGTGGCCATGGGGTTTATGACGCCTATGCTGCACTTTCTGAATACGTCGTATTTTTCGGCACCAAGTATCCCGTGAAAACGGACATTGGGAAGTATCTCTCCCTTTTCATCCGTCAGCCACTTCATAAACTCCTGTTCGTAAGACTCCTCTGCCAGGCCGTATTTTCCGAGCTTCGCATTTTCATCATAAAGCCTGCCTGTGCCTATGACATCAAGGCCTGCATCCGGAACCTTTACCCTCACCTTGCTCCAGGCTTCAGCCAGCATGTGGAAATTTTTGTCAGGTATAAGGCTGCCCATATATGCAATGGACTTTTCCCGTGCGACATCATTCTTTCTGATATCCTGGACCAGTGCGTCCGGCATTATGAAAGGATTATTGATATAATCCGTTTTTTCTATCACCGCATCATCAATGTACAGATCGTACATCTCACGGCAGACGGATATCACTCGCTTTACTTTTTCTTCTTTCGAAAAGAGCCGTATCTCCGGATATGTCAATCTGTTGTGCATCCAGAAAATATAATTAAGGTCATACCTGCCAAGGGCTTCGTATATACGGTCTTCCTGGTGATTACGCAGTATAACTGTTTTTCCGCCGTCACGCTGCACTTTTGAAAATGCATCTTCAACAGAATCAGCTTTTACCACATTTCCGCAGGGCAGTTTCACATTCTGCACTGAATAGACGCTGACAGTATTTCCAGCATCTTCTGACAGATACTTGATAATTATGGCAAAGCAGTAAGCCGTACCGCCCACTCCGGGATTCCCCAGCTCCGGCATTGACAGGTCCTTGCCCTCTGTCTCCGGTTCATGAAATATAAATCTAAAATCAGGCATGATCCATTATCCCAATGTTACGCATCTGTTCTCACCGTTTACAGAGTATTCTGCAGACAGCATCTCATCGAATACATCCACAAGATCCTCCGGTGTCATAAGCCGGCCGTTCTGATAAACTGCCAGTTCTTTTATCATCGGATCCATGTCTTTAAGGAAAGATGTATCCATCATGTCCGGCGATATCCCATTTATCATAAGCTTTCCCCCGCCGTACTCGGCAGCAGCAGCCTTCATGGCACCAAGCAGGGCATATTTAGCCACGATATAATCAGTCATGAATTTCGGCGGCATTTCGTCTGCCACATATTTTGTAAGCATGACCAGGGCCTTTGAGCCCTTCACCTTTTTCATATCAGGGAAAAACTCCGAGGCAAGCCTCAAAAAACTCTCCACCTGTATCCTGAAAGATGATTCCACCCTGTTTCTATCCAGCTCCTTCAGCCGCATATAAGAAAAAGCAGGGGCCGGCAGGAACATAAACTTTTCCGGCACCCTGCCAGTATCGCGTATATCTTTTATCAGCCTCTCTGTTTCTTCCTGATCCGAAAGGTCAGCTTTGAATACCCTTATATCCAATTCAGGAAACTCTGATTTTATCGCATCAAACTTTTCCGGCCTGCCGAAGCAATGGGCAAGGATACACAAGTCCCCATCGTCCTTTTTAGCCAAATGCCCGATATATGTGCTCCCGACATCCGAAGACGCACCGATTACAAGATAAGTATTACTCAATATTCCTGTACTCCTGCAGTTATCATTGCTTGGGACACTTTCTGTCCGTCCTGATTCACTATCACAGCTTTTATCCTGATAGTCCTTACGGCCTCATGCACTTCTTCGACTGTTCCCATTACTGTCAACACATCACCAATATATACGGGATTGTGAAATCTTGACTTTACCTCATGCAGTATGCAATGCTCACCGGGAAGATAGACGCCTGCAAGCCTTGAGTAAAATGAAGAAGTAAGCATGCCGTAAACAAGTCTTCCTTTGCAGCCATGTTTCTTTGCGTAATCCTCATCTATATGCATGGGATTTATATCTTCACTGATCTCAGTGAATTTATCCTGCATCTCCTCCGTAACCTCTACGGTAAAGGACTCTGTCATGCCTATCGTAAGCTCTGAGATAGTATAATGATTCATATTCAGGATACCGCCTTTTCGATGATATCGAGCATCTCGCCGACATTCTGCATGCCGACTACATCCTTCATCTGGAACTTCATTCCGAAGGCTGACTCGATCTCGGATATGAGAGTGATATGCATAAGGGAATCCCAGTCCTCTACGTCATCAGCGGTGGTAGACTCCGTTACGACTATGCCGTCATCGTCAAATACATCATGAAAAACATCATTTACCTTGCTAAGGATTTCTTCTCTGCTCATGCCGTCCCTCCGTACCGGTTGCGTTTAGTTTCCATAACTGAGGTATTATAGCATAAATCAGAGAAATTTTCCATGTGTACGTTCAGTGACCCACACCCGCACCGATAGCTCTTCTGCCGGTGGGGTCGTTCGCCAAGCAGTTCTTACGGAAATGCCAAAGTCTGAGTATCACGTCCGGAACCGTTCACACGCTACATCCATGTAGCGTTGTTCACTCGCCCCGCCATCCGTGGCGGGACGTTCCTGGTGTATTTATGCATTTCCGAGAACTGCTAGAGCTCACTTTACACCGTCAGAAGAGTCTATACGGTGCGGGGATATGCAGACACAGAACTCACACTACACATGAAACATACAAGAGATTAATCAGAAATATAGGTAGTCCTAATCTGGTATTCATCTACTTTGCAGACGTACTTGCCGGAGGCGGTCTCCGTGAAACCCTTTTCTTTGTAGATGTCCTTAACCATGGCATTCTTAGCAGTGGGTATATACTCAGCACGGATTTCGTTAAAACCGTTGGATTTGGCAGTGGAGACAATCGTGTTTACAATGTAGTCTTCCATAGTGCGCTTAAGGACGCGGCAGCTCATAAGCCATGTATCCACAAAGGCATAGCCATCCTCTTTCTTCATTATGACCACGCTTACCAGGCCGTGGTCACCGAAGCGGTCCTTAAGTGTGAAATAAAGAGTGATATAAGAATCGTCATTGGCAAGAGCCTCTATCTCCTCCTGGGTATAGCGGACGGTGCGCAGATTAAACTGGTTGGAACGCTGTGTCAGCTGCGCGATCCTGGGGTAATGGAATTTATCAAAGGGACCGGCATAGGCTTCCATCTGAAGGTCCTTCAGGTAATCCTCATAACTGCCAAAGCTTTCCCTCACCTTGGTGCGCTGCGCCTCTGCCCTGTACTGATCCGTCCTTCCGGCATCCTCTGCACTGAAGGCAACTGTTTCAAAAAGATTCAGACTTTTAAGATAATTCAGGTATTCTGCCGGGTCCTCGGGCATTTCTGGAACCGTTATGTCAGGGATTAACTCCCTTACCAGGTTTCGCTCGAATGGATTATCATCGATGAATACAAAACTGTCCATTCCGAGATTAAGGGTCTCACGGATATGTCTTATGTTCGAAGCCTTGTCTTCCCAGTTTGCAACAAAGCAGGCTATATCCTCAAGATGAAGTACCATTTCCGGATGTTTTTCAAAGGGTTCCTTTGCCTTATCCTCATCATTCTTGCTGCATATCGCAAGCAGGATTCCTCGTTTCTTTAATTCCTTAAGCCAGACCTGGAATTCCTGAAAGGCTCTTCCTATGCCCAGCTCACCTATCTGGATTCCTTCCAGTCCGTCATCGCCAACTACGCCGCCCCAGAGAGTGTTGTCCAGGTCGAGGACCACACACTTCTTTATGCTGCCCCGCATCGCTCCAATCACTTTCATAATCTCTTCTGCGATCTCAGGAAGAATCTCTGTGGAATAGGGCATCCTGGCAGCGAAGTAAAGCTTGCTGTCACAAAACTTATCCACGCCCACACGGCTCTGCAAGGAATCAAGGTCTATGATGTATACCCCCGGATGCTTTGCAGCCTCTTCCATCAATAACAGGTTGAGTTTTCTCTGCTGAAAGATAAATGACGCCTCTACAGAATTAGCATAGTTTCCGAATACACGGTCATCTCTTTCAGGAAAATTAAACTGCAGGACTTTACATCTTGCGTTGCTCAAAAGCATCTCCCAGTATCCTGCAATCTGATCGATCTTATCATTAGCATAACTCTTTCTCGCCTCTATAGGCTGGCTGCAGAAATCCCCATAGAGCTTTTCCGTGCACATATCTATGAGCACTGCTTCCGGATCACTTTCATAAAGCTCCGATGCAGGATCGGTTATCTGTGCCCTGATCTCATCATAGTCGGCATCAAACACGGACATATGAAATCCATGCTCATACGCAGCTCCCGCCACAGCAGTTGCAAGATGCTGTGTGGCACAGTCGCCTGTTATAGCCATCCTTATCTCCGGAAGCCCCGTCATGTCTTTTTTCAGATTTTTTTTCAGTTCGATAAAAGTACTCATAATCACCTCAGAAAATGTAATATGCGAAGCCTGCCGCACTGCGGTCTCCCTTGCACACATATATCAATACTGCCACAGCTATATAGATGCACCACCGTAATACGGGATTCAGAGAATGTATCATCGTCAGGATATCCTTTTCCCTGTACTTGAATATATCCACGATCAAAAGTATCACAAAAGGAACCAAGATCAAAAACAGGTCATAGATATTATGATATATGAAATTTGCACAGCCGCTTATGTCTGCCTTGATAAATATTTCCCTCATCATAAGAAATGATGTGGAAAGCTCCGTCGGCCTGAACATCATAAAACTGAACATCACTATGATAAAGGTGCGCACCACCCTGAGCACATCCATAAATTTCGTCTTAAAAATCTTTGATGCTTTATCATTTACCGATGCGTAGACAGGGCGCAAAAACTCCGAGAAGATTATAACAGCTCCGCAAAACCAGTCATAACACAGGTAATTGGCATCAAAGCCGTGCCACAGACCTATAAGCGTCCAGTTCACCGTCAGGGCAATGGCAGTGGGAAGAGTTTTCATAAGATACTTGTTTTTCTTTTTTTTGAAATGGGAGCTTACACCGGAGCAGAGTTTAGTCCTTAACACCGGATAGAAAACATACACCTTGAACCACAGGCCAAGAGACATATGCCATCTGCGCCAGAATTCGGCCATAGACTTGGAGGCGTAAGGAACATTGAAGTTTTCCCTTATCTCTATCCCAAGCATTTTAGACATCCCCACAGCCATGTCCATATATCCGGAAAAATCAGCATACAGCTGAATCGTATAAAGAGCCATCACAAAAACAATGGTAAAACCATAGTAACCGGAGGCGTCTTCAAAAACCGGATCCACCACATATCCTATACGGTCTGCCAGCACCAGCTTCTTTAAAAGCCCAAGTGCAAACCTTCCGGCGCCGTTGCAGACATTCGCATAATCAAAATCATGACCTTCCTCAAGTCTTGACTTGAGCTCGTTGTAGTCCTCAAAAGGTCCCTGAAGTATATGCGGAAAAAATGACACATATAAAAGCACCCTCAGCGGATTCTTCTGTGCTTCAGTGGAGCCTCGGTAGACCTCCGTCACATATCCGATACACTGCAGCGTGTAGAATGACAGTCCCAGGGGCATCACAAGCGAGCCGAAGGGAGTGCGCATAAGTACAAGGACAACAATAAATATCAGTACAGATACTGCAAATATAAACGAAGCCTTATTCTTTGCCTTCTCTATAAAAATTGCAGAGCCCCAGCTTACCATGACGCTAATGAGCATCATAACAAATCCCGGAACACCTGCCTCAAAATAAAAAATCATAGAAGCCAAAAGCGTTACGATCCACTGCCACTTTTTTGGCACTATATAGTACAGCAGAAAAACAGCAATGAAGAAATATGCAAATGTAAGAGTCGTAAATGTCATTCTACATTCCGGCCTTTCTGATCTGAAGTCCCACTGTCAGCACCAGGTTTGCGATAATACCGATCACTATGACCGCATATACAAGGTATTTCTGCCACTTCTTGTCCAGCTTTTTATACAACAGATAACTATCGCCTAAAAAAGCAAAATACATGAATATAAGAACACGGTGCCAGGAAGCAAACATAGTCGGCGAAAGCATAAGTGCCATCCTTACGGCAAAACCCACTCCCACACACCATATGCTGATAAGCTTTTCATTAAAGTCGACCCCCACATTCCAGAGCACGATCACCGCAGCAGCTATGTATATCACCAGCCCGGTCACTTCAGACAACTGTATGAACGCAGTCTTTGCATCCGTCATATATACAGACGGAAATGAAAAATCATAATTTCTCTTATGCCCGATGATGAAATCGATCACAAAGTATACGGAGGTAAAAATAACATCGGTTACAAGTGGCACGAAAGATACGATACGCACCCACAGCTTATTCTCTTTTTTGTTCCCTGCGAATAACAGCAGAAGTGAAAACAGAAAGAATATCACATCGGGTATGGCGACAAAATGCTCGAATACGAACACGCTGCAAAGTCTCGCCTTTTCAAAAATGGAAAGGTCAAAAAATTTCGGCATCCAGTTTGCCGCTTCCATTGCGGTACGCTCTTCATTACCGGGAGCAGACAGTGCGAATACTAGACCAAACACTCCGATACAGAGAGCGGTTATCTCAAACCACTTGCTTTTTTTCTCTTTTATCAGGAACCATAAAACAAGAGCAAAAGAAAGTAACACCACTGTGGCTGACTGCTCACAGTTTGCAGCAAATACCAAGGCAATAAGACCGCACCTTAAGGTACCGCCGCTTACTTTTTCACTCCGGTATCTTCTCATGCTGCAGCTAAGGGCATACAGGAATGCCGCCAAAGGCCAGATGTAGTTTAAAGATGTACATATCCACCCTGCGGATCCCATATGCATATAGGGATAGCAGGCAAAAAGCCCGAATATCAGATAATTTTTTTTGTCATACTTATCATTTACCAGGATAACTGATGCGCTGTGTGCGATAAGGATGCAGATAAGAGTATCCAGTATCTGCCAGACGATAAAGGGCATCTTTATCAGAGTAAAGAGTATTGCCTCCGACAATACTCTCGAAGAATCCGTCCTGTATCTGAAAAGCAGCAGCTCTGTCAGGGACGGCCAGTCCTGTCTTAACTGTACGAAATAGGAATCATCATTGGTAAAGCCCACAAAAGTAAGATGCATGGCAAAGAAAAAAACTGCCGTAATGATCATCATACGGAGATAGTGATTTTTTTTATCTGAGCTTTTCTCTGATTGTGCAGTTTCTGTCTGAATGTTATCAGCCGTTTTATTCTTTGTCATTCCGTCACTTTTCCGATCATCTACTTACTAAAACTTCACGCTTGTCGTATACCACTGATTTCCGCACACCGGTAGCTTGCCTGAATGTGGTACCACTCATCGTTCCGACCTTTATACCAGTTTCTCCTTGGTCTTCATCTGTGCCTTCATCTTGTTCATCATATGCATGGGCTTCTTCACCACATCCAGTGCGCGTTGCACCTTCTTGGCATCCTTAAGCTTTTTCTGATAGTCCCTGCCAATGTATACCATATTTCTGCGCTTTGCATCTTTGATATCCTGATCAAATATATTCCGCAAAAATGCATCAGCAAAATCATCGCTTAAGATTTTCTTTGCGCTTGTATCATCCGTAAGTATAGGAGCTTTCACCATCTTAAGGAAAAGCTCGTCATCCGCATCTATTCTCTTTACTTCCTCGATAGCAGCTTCCACGCTGCCAAAGGATGATGCATCTATAAAGGATTCGGGATTGAATTCTTCTTTTATTCTGGGATTGCCCCAATAAATGGGTATGGTATCTCCGGCAAAAGCCTCTAGTATCTTTTCCGTCGTGTACCCGCTCATGCCGGAGTTTTCGAAGGCAAGAGTAAATCTGTAGTCCTTTTCAAAAGCTATCTTGTCATCCACAGGTCCGCCTACATTATTCCTGTACTTTCCGCCGGAATCAACCTGCTTATATTCGGAAAGCTTCAGGTACATCTCATCCCTCTCTCCCATAGCATAGGGATTGGATACCACACGATTGCAGAATTTCTTTTTTGAAAGATAGTAATCATCACTGTAAGTATGTTTCTTAAGGGCCGGCTCTATCACCTTATCCTTGGAATAAAGGGCATATAAAGGCAGTCTTAAATATCTGTCTTCAAAATCTATGTAATGGAAGCCCATTGCATAATCATACAGATTAAAATCAGGAATTATATTTTCCCCGGTAAAATAGATTTTTACACAATCCTGATAATTAAAATGCGTCTCCGAAAAACAGCTGCAGAAAACATAGTCCGGTGTATTACTTAACTCTACATCATAATATCTACTGAGAGTGTTATAAAAGAGATTATCGGTCTTATCAAGATCAGACCAGAAATCTATAAAATCAATTTTTATCTTTTTCATCTATGCCCTCCACAAAGAGATATTATGGCTTTTGCTCTGGAGCTTCTCCATTTTTTTCTTCTATGAGATTCTCGTAACCGATCAGCATCAACCATAAGGGGTTCTTATTAAAGTATGCCAGATAGCTCTCACCCATTGAATAAGCAGCACTTCCCGCGAAAACCATCTGTGCCGCCTTCTCCCTGTATTTATAAGCCTTTATACACAGGATAATGAAAAATACGGAATACAAGAGGAAAAATACAAATCCCTGCTGAATTACGGCATTTGCAAAACCCATCTCCGTCAGAGTCTCAACTAGCTTGATGCCAAAGAGATTAAACCGGTTCTGCTGCAGGACCTCTGCAGCCCCCCATAACCTTCCCGTAGTTGCATTATTCAGAAAATCCCAAAGATTTTCCTGCTCGCCAATATTTGGCTTTGGAACATGTATAAGCATGAATAATATCACTACCAGCATCTGTACTACTGCTGATGCTATACTGATAATAAATAAAACAATTTCCGAGATTCTGTCAGGAATAAATTTTTTAACTGCACACATAAATGTAGTCAGCAAAAATGCCGCTATCCCCATTTTAGAATTAGATAAAGCTATCAATATTCCACAGAACATAGTCAGCAGCCAAAAGCATACCGTCTTTCCTTTAAAGTCCCGGTCAAGCAGAAAACATCCCAATATATATACACGATATACAAAAAAGGAAAGACTATTCGGATGAAAGAAGCCAAGACACAGTCTGGTTTCCTCAACACTCCTGAACTGTCCAGTCATTGTTACGGTATTATGAAGTCCGAGTAAAGACAACACTGCAGCATAAATCACTATCAACAGCGATCCGCAAAAAAACAAACGCACCACATGATCCCTTTTCTGCCGCCTTCCGGCAAACAGCGCCAGTGCTATCCTCAATATCAATGCGGAATGCTGAAAATAGTAACAAATAAGACCATAAGCACCGCACAGGATATAAAGCTTCCAGTTCTTCTTAAATTCAGGAACACAAAGTATCGAAAGAGTAAGGCATGCCATGCCCACGACTATATATACTTTCTCATGATACCAGCCAAAAGCATAACCGGATGGCGACACGATCAGCTCGCATAGCATCCCTATCCAGAAAAGAACATTCGATATTCTTTTTCTTATTTCCAGACTTTTTTCCAGACTTTTTTCAAAACTATTATTCAAGACTATTACTTACCTGTCTCTTTCAATACTTCATCATAAACAGCCATCACACTATCAGCATTTTTTTCGGCAGTGAAACATTCTTTTACCCTATCACAGCCCTTACTGCCCATGCTTTTCCCCAGCTCAGGATTTTCAATAAATCTCTGCATAAGCAAAGCCAGACCGTTTACATCATCAAACAAAAAACCGGTAACACCATCAAGGATTATCTCCGGGGTAGCACCGGATCTTCTTCCCAGCACCGGCAGGCCGCCAAGCATATATTCTGCTGTCACCAGACCGAAACCTTCATATTCCGAAGCGATAACACCCACATCACTTTTTTTTATCAGCTCCGGAACATTGTCAGTGAATCCTGTCATGGTCACATGATCTTCCAGTCTGTTTTTCCTTATATAACTTTCAAGTATCCTGCAATATCTCTCATCACCATTGCCCGCCAGCGTTATGTGAAATGCAGAACAGCCATGCTTTATTAAGATGAGAGCTGCCTTCAGCAGATCAAGCTGATGCTTTGCCGGAAAAATATATCCGGTGTAGAGGAACTCAGTTATTTTACCACTGCTGCTATCTCCTGAATACGAAGATTTCCTGTCGGCACTTAATATATCTCCGGTCCCTAGGTCTGTACTTCTTACATCACCATCTTCTTTAGAAGGAGTCGTCTCTATCCCGTCATATACAACCACCGTATGCGCATCGGGGTATTCTTTTTTCACAGACCTGCATACAGCCTCAGATATTGCGATCACACTGTCTGCAGATTCATAATAATTCCTTACCATACTCTCGGGATAAAAATATCTCATCCCGTAGTGTTCCCTAGCAAACTCACGCACATGCCATATATGCCTGCATCCAAATCTTCCCGCAAGCATAGCTCCTGTCCCTATCACGCTGGAATTGGAATGTATGATATCCGGAGCTTTATCCTTAAAATGATCGTAAATAATCTCAAGCTCATTCGATATCGCTTTTTTTCGCTTATTCTTTTTTATCTCAAAGCTTATAGCTTCCTTATATACTGCCTGCCACTGGGTTATGGGACACACAAAATAAGATATTCCTTCACTATCAAGAATATCCGTAAAACTGCCTTTAGCCGGTATCACTACAGCAGGCTCATATCTTCCGCTTGCATGCATCTTTAAAACCAGCTTAAGAAGTGCATTATTAGCCCCATACATATTGTCATAATGGGTAAGCAGAAGAACTCTTACCATTAGTTGCCGTCCTCCGTTACCGCATTCTCTATCTCTTCATAAGCAGAACGGATAACTTCTTCTTTATTACGCTTAACGGCCCTGCCATCCTTTATCTCAAATATCTCATCACAGTTTCTAATGGTAGTCAAACGATGAGCTACTATTATCATAGTCTTCACTCCATGCAGGGAATCTATAGCTTCCATAACTGCGGTCTCTGTTTCTGTATCCAGTGCACTGGTTGCTTCATCCAGCACAAGGATCGAGGGATTCTGATAAAGTGCTCTGGCTATGGCTATTCTTTGCCTCTGTCCGCCGGAAAGCCTTACGCCTCTCTCACCCACCATTGTATCCAGTCCGTCGTGCAGATGCTTTACAAAGTCAGCTAACTGCGCCTCTTCCAATGCACGCCAAACTTCATCTTCATCTATCTCATTCTCATATATACCAAAAGCCACATTATTCCTTATGGTATCATCCGTAAGATACACGGTCTGGGGAACATAGCCGATTATCTTCGCCCACTTGGGAAGATTTTCATATATATCTGTACCGTCAGACATTACATGACCTTCCTGAGGTTTAAGCAGACCTAAGATCACATCCGCAAGGGTTGTCTTTCCTGCACCGGAAGGTCCTATGAAGGCGACTGAGCTGCCTTTCTTTATGGTCATGGACAGATGCTCCAGGACATTCTCGTCACCGGCCGGATATTTCATATTGATATTATCAACCACCAGCTCTTTTTCGAATGCCAGGGGAACATAGTTTGACTCATCGATATGCTTAACCCTATACATCTCAGTTTCTTCAAGAAGCTTTAACATATCATAAGTGGAATCCAGTCTGGGTTTATTATACAGAACGGAATTCATGGCATTGGTAAGACGTCCCACAGCCGGGAAAAGTCTGAATGCCGCTACGGCAACTATTGCCACTTTGGTCAGCATCACCGAAACATCTTCGGAACTGTTGATCCTTAGTACCACTATACCTATCAGACCGCCCACACATGCTATCTCATATATATATGACGGAATACTGTTTAAGAAACCGTTCCGTCTCATGGTCTTTGCGCTTATGGTACAGGCTTCCTCAAAACTCTGTGAGAAATACTCCTGCCTGTTCATTACCATTATCTCTTTTATACCGTTGAAGGCCTGATTAAGATACTGGTACATCTTCGTATCATACTCTGCGCCAATCTTACCGAATTTCTTTATCAGACCTTTTAAGCCGAAAAATATAAGCATCATGCATGATCCCAGTATGGCTGCAAGGGAAAATGCAAGCACCGGATCAAGGGTGACCAGATATACAGTAATCGCAAGAACAGTAAAAGATTCCGCAAATATACGGAACAGATGGAGGAACAGAGCAAAAACACCGTCCACATCCTGACGGATACTTCTTATTAACAGCGATGAATTAACCCCTAAATGAAAAAGGTAAGAGCTGTTCAGATATGCTTTCTCCATCTTTATGGATAGATCCCTCTGCACCGTAGTGGAATACCAGGACTGAACATAGGAAGAAAACATAAGGTAAAGGTTCTTTACTATGAAAACAATGATTATGAGAATACCAAAAACAGTGACGGTTTTGGTCTGGCTATCGAAATAGATATAGCGGGCTACCAGCTTATAATACCATTCATTTACCAAAGCATCCGGCATCATTACGGACTGGATAAAGGGCAGCACCGCAGAAACGCTTATCAGTTCACAAAAAGATCCTATCAGAGCTACCAGCATTACAAAAATATACTGGAGCTTCTGCTTCGAGGTCATTACATAGTGTATTTTTTTCAGTATGTCAGAGATGCTTTTCATCAGTTCATCCTCTAAATCTTTATCAATAGTTACGTTCTGTGACAGCTATATGCCGCAAATCACGCTTCACTACCTTCGTTTTGCATCGAACTATTCGGACGCCGCTTTGGCTCCTAATGGACCGGGTCGCGTCGCGGCGCCGATGTTCTCGCAAAACTTCAGTCGCTTGCTATCGATTTGCTCAGCATATAGCAGTCACAGAACTTACACTTTGCGATACCGCAATGCACCGTCAGAAGAGACTATACGGTGCGGATATACAATGCTATTCAAATGTAAAATTACGCATTCGAACGGTGCGTTACCTTAATCCCTTTCCTGCAACAAATCCCTCTTCCTGTCATGTATATGGTTCAGTTCAATTTCAAAGTTGCGACGGTTCTTTGTGACCATGTCGGATAGTATCAGGCCGGAAAAAAAGGACTGGATCGCTGCAAGGGCGATGAAGCCACTTACTACCAGGGTGGGCATGTTTTCTACCAGGTGGGTATTCAGGAATTTAGCGAATACCCAAAGGAACATTATTGCAGCTACTATAAGCATGACAACGGCGAGGCTGGTGAAGAACTTAAAGGGCTTGTAGTTCTTGTAGAGACTTACAATAGTTCCCAGGACTTTTGCGCCGTCGGAATAGGTGTTCAGCTTACTTTCGCTGCCTTCCGGTCTGTCACGGTAATCTACCACCACATTTTCAATTACCATTTCGTTAAATACGGCATGTATGGTCATCTCTGTCTCTATCTCAAAGCCTCTTGACAAGACGGGGTAGCTTTTGACGAACTCATAGGACATAGCTCTGAAACCCGTCATGATATCCTTAACATTACAATGAAAAAACCTGTTGATCGTGGATCTGACCATTGAGTTACCGAAATTATGGAATGGACGCTTATTTTCCTTAAAATAGGTTGAAGACAGACGATCTCCGACTACCATATCCACATTGTGTTCAAGCACTCTGTCGGCCATTTCCCTGGCTGATTCCATGGAATAGGTGTCATCACCATCCACGCAGATATAGCACTGTGCGTCTATCTCACGGAACATCCTTCTTAAAACGAAACCCTTACCCTGTCTGGGTTCCTTTCTGACTATGGCACCCGCCTTCAATGCAATCTCTGCAGTTTTGTCTGTGGAATTATTATCGTAAACGTAAACAACTGCCTCCGGAAGCACCCGCTTGGCATCGGTCACTACTTTTTCAATTGTCTTTTCCTCATTATAACAAGGAATCAGCACCGCTATGCGATCCATATCCGTCTCCGTTACTTATAAAACTGCATTCCTTTCGATCTGCATTATTCTGTCTCAACTGCTATATGCTGTTCAAATACTTTATGGTACTTTTTGGCAACCCATGGGGATCAGCCTTAAGCACTTCACGCATGTGTTCTATATCTTTTATAACAGCCGGGTGTATATTTCCTGTCGAAACACCACCTATGGTATGTTCCACAGTGACACAGTTCATGAAATCAATCCTGACACCATTTCTCAAAAGATCCACCACATAAGGATAGTCCTCTACCAGTCTGTAGGATGTGTCATATTTTCCGTATTTCTCAAACAGTTCCCTGCTTTCGAATGTACAGCACCCGCTGATAAGATTTCTTTTCCTTACCATATATCCAGCCAATGCCTTAGGACAGATTTTGAGTGCGATCCCCAGCATCACAGACGGCCTTTTTTTTATCTTGTCAGGATAGACATCCAGACGTCTGCTGGTCATCATAAGTGACTTATTCCTCTCCATCGCCTTCACAATGGATGACACCGTTCCGGATGTATGAAACCTTTCCCCGGGACAGCAGCTTACGAAATACTTCCCTTCTGACCGGTCTATTACGGAATTGATATGGGCTACAGTTCCTACATTTTCCTTATTGAAAAAAATCTTCGCAGCATATCCGCGATTCCTGACCTTTTGAGCTAACTTCTCCACCTTATCAGGATCTGTTACTTTAGAGCCATCATCACTGAATATCACTTCAGCATTAGGATAATCCTGTGAAACAATCGAATCCACAGTATCGTCCAGTTCGACTGCATTATTGTACATCAGTATCCATATACTGACTAATGGGACAATCTGTTTATCCATGGCTATGCCGTACCACCATTGTCATTCTTGGCCGCCTCGTCAAGCAGGCTCTCCGCCTGGGCACTGGCAGCCTCCTGCCATACCTTTGCAGAGCTCTCGTCATAAGTAAGCTTTCTCACATTGTACTGAACATCTTCCAGTATCTTTCTGTTGGCAGAAATAATATCCGCCAGCATACCTATTATGAATGTCATAAAGCCTATGATCATCAATGTACATGCCAGGATGAGTGACTGCACATGTCCGCCGGCCTGATGCTGAAAATAAAGCATCAAAAAACGTATACCTATACCAAAGCCCACAGCAAAAGGCACAGACCCCAATATCGTAAGCACCATCAAAGGTCTATACATAAGCAGAGCTCTCAATATGGTCAGCATGGATTTCTTGATATAGCCCCACATACTGTTAAAGAGTCTCGACTTTCTAAGTTCCGGATTGGTCCTTACCGGAACAGATGTGATAGCCATCTTATTTCTTCCGGCCTGCACAATCGTTTCTAGAGTGTAGGTATATTCATTTACCACATTGATATGCATTGCCGCCTCTCGGGAAAAAGCCCTGAAGCCCGATGGAGCATCCGGTATATCCGTCTTTGAAGCTTTCCTGACTACCCAGCTTCCAAAATGCTGAAGCTTTTTCTTTATCCAGGAAAAATGCGGAGTCTCATCTATAGGTCTCTCACCTATTACAACATCCGCCTTGCCTTCAAGTATAGGGGCGATCAGCTTTTCTATATCAGCACCACAGTACTGATTATCCGCATCTGTATTGACTATGATATCTGCACCATAGGACAGAGAAGCCTCAATACCCGCCATAAAGCCTTTTGCTAACCCCTTATTCCTGGTAAAACTCACGATATGGTGAACTCCCCATTCAGCAGCAACTTTAACCGTATCGTCAGAACTGCCGTCATTTATGATCAGATACTCGATCTTATCTATACCATCAATATGCTTCGGCAGGTCGTTCAATGCTATTTCCAATGTGTCTGCTTCGTTATAGCAGGGAATCTGTATTATTAGTTTCATAGTTTAACCCTTTTTACTCCTTCAGCATGTTATGCCTCCGGTTTCTTATTTTCATCTTGACTTAACATACAGGGCCACCGGTGAGTCGAATACATCAGTCTCCAACGGATATGGTCCGAAATGTTCATAAAATGTTTCATACATAGAACTATGCATCATATCTCTGTAAACAGGTTTCCATGAAGGATCATCAGTATACTGCCCGATATCATATGTCAACAGAAATACATCATCATATAGCTGGTCATATATCTGCTTCTGTATATCAAGATTATCCTTATCCACAAAATATACATCAGCCCCACTGAGCATTTTTACAGGAAGCAGAAAAACAGAATGGCACTGATAGCCCTCTTCATTAATAAGCACCACATCCTTTGCGGATATACAGGATACTATCTTTTGCACCATATCGTACTGACAATAGGTCAGGTCCTGATCTTTATACAAAGCCCGGCTCTGCCATACCATTACCACAGTCCCCAAACCTACCACAGGGGCAAGTATCTTTGCATTCAGCTTATTCAGTATATAACCCGCCGGTATGACTGCCATAAAGACAAATACCGCAAGATACCTTGCATAGTAGTAGTAAAAATAAATCTGAGGTATAACTATTATACAATATAGCAGCAATACAGACAAAAGTGCGGTCACGGATGTAGCGTACAGCCTGTTGGTAAACCATTCATTTCCCTTTTTAATAATAGCCGCAAGGCTCAGGGGGAGAATCACGAAACTACTCATCTGGAGCAGCCCCATAAATGACATTCTACTTATCTCAAGCTCATATTTGTAAACATGTGCTATACCGTAATATATGAAATAAACAAGCAAAAGCGCAACCGTCAGTGATATCAGAAGTTTCATAAACTTCCCAAGTCTTTCTTCGTGTCTTGCTGCATGAATAGCCTTTACTACGATACCTTTTGCTGCCAAAATGCGAAGCACTATGATCATTAAGATACATGCAATCACTATCAGCCATATAACTAACCTGAAATTCCCCATATAAAACAGATAGCCTGTCTTGTAAAACAAATGACCGAAATTTTTCTCCACATAGTCATAGGCCACTTTATGCATCATAGAGAAACCAAATCCAAATGACAACATGACCATCGTCAGAGCATTCAGGTAACCTTTATGGGATGTACGCACATAATTTATGACATATATTACGATCACCGCCGGCATGAGCATTGCCATTTGCACATGCAGGAAGCATGCACCCATAACCGGTATTGCGGATATAAATGTCACTCGCTTTCTGGCATTTTCCGTGATCAGCGCATAAAACAATGCGATAAACATTGCCAGCACTATCTCGCTTAATGTATTCTGCGAGCACCATATCACTATGGGGCTAAACATCATAACTGTCGTCAGTGTAATCTTTACCCATGGCTTGAACTTATAGTTTTCACATATAAGCCACACACAGCAAAGAAAAAGCAGATAACACAATGTAAGGATTCCGGGCATGGACTTTATACCAAACATCGCACCCCACAGTGCAAGTACTGCCGGAAAAGTGTTTATTCCATGTGTCACTCCCTCAGCTATCAGCTGTCCTGTAGTATCATCTATTACATCCCAGTTGTAATACGCTGTCAGTTCTCCAAGTCTGTCGAAATAGAAGTCCCTTTCCCATTCATTAAGGACATTGTTCATTTCGCTAAACCTGATCCTATTAGCATTATAACCGCCTATGTAGCCAAAAGCCCTTGCTACATAGCCCCCCTCATCCTGTGTCATATTATAAAATCCTGCACGGTGTCCACAGGATATAAATGTTGCTACAGCCAATATTATTGCAAGAGGGACATATTCCTTCCATTTAAAGCTGACTTTAGGAAAGCCTCCTGTCCAGGCCAGAAGGAGCACGATGTCGATCAGAACAGCAACAGCCAGCACGCACACTGCGCCGCGCTTAATCGAAAATTTATCCCACCATATGAGCATTCCAGACAGGACAGCATAACCTGCAAGATACAGGCCGGTACCCACTGCCACTACGCGCAGGACATCACTTTTTCTGAATGCCAGGGCTGTAAGGAACCAGGTTCCCAAAAGCCCCAGGATGAAGATTGTCAGTAACATTTTTTTTCTTTGCTCAGTAAATCGTTATATATTTCATTCAAGCCCTCATACATCGCCTCATGAGTGAACACCTTCTCAGGTATTACCTCGAAAGCATTCTCACCTTCTCGGATCACGTTCTCAAGCTTGTCAGCGAGATCTCCGGAATCTCTGTTCCTGAAGATAAGGCACTTGCCGCTTACGACTTCCGGTAAGGCGCCGGCATCGCTGCATATTAAGGGAGTACCTGTCATGCAGGCCTCCGCAGCACTGAATCCGAAACCTTCAGTAAGGGAAGGAACCACTACGCAGTTAGCCTGCTTTATGCACATACCAAGCTCTTCACGTCCGACGGAACCGCGTATACGTACCAGATCTTTCAGGCCGTTCTTTTTTATGAAGGTCAGGAATTCACGCCTCGGTGCGGCAGGCTCTTTACCAAGTATAAAACAAAACTTTACCCCCGAGGTATCAATGCCCCGCTCTTTCAAAAGCTTCAGGGCATCAGCATAAACGAATATGCCTTTGGTACGGCCCGGCCTTCCGTAATACAGGAAGATAAAATCCTTCTTAACCTTGAAGTATTTACGCAGGGAAAAAGCTTTATCGTCCGATTTAATATCTCGCCACTCATTATCGGTGGCATTATATACACGTCTGATATTTCCGTTGCCAATGAATTTTATAAAATCCCTCTTTGTTGCATCCGATACTACATGGTATACATCAAACCTCTGTCGACAGCTGTACTGCTCTACTGCCCAGTAGATGCAGGCTTTATACCAGGCATCAGACCAGAACCACTTATCCCCCCTGATTTCATGTACTGTAAGCACGGATGGCTTATGATATTTCTTTGCAAGTGCGCTTACTATAGGAGATGTGGTAAAAGTAGAGGTATGTACTATGTCGCACCACTTTATATGCCTCTCAATATCCTTTTTCCTGGGAAATGGGTGGCCGAACATGGACTTCCATGGGCAGTACCACACTGTCATGCCGTCGAGCTTACACTTTCCACTATGCTCTTCATCAACCTTCTCCGCAACTACCCTGACTTCATACCCGGCCTTTACCATTTGGACAGCCATCTCATAAAACAGCTTCTCAGCGCCGCCTACATAAGGATAGAAATGTGGCAGGATAAAGGCTATCCTGCGTTTCCTGCCATTTGATACAGCTTTATCAACCGATTTAGAGGGCGTTTTTCCTGCGGTATTTTTTACATTTTTTTTCACATTTATTTCTTCAGGCATTTTATAGCTCCGTAATATTTATCTTGCCATTTTCTACTTTGTACAGTATATCGCAGTTTTCTACAGTCTTAAGCCTGTGAGCTATGATCACGAGGGTCTTGCGCCCCTTAAGGGAATTGATAGCATCCATAATTGCCGATTCAGTATCGTTATCCAGGGCACTGGTAGCCTCATCAAATACAAGCAGCTCCGGATCATGGTAGAGAGCCCTGGCAATACCAAGTCTCTGCCTCTGACCGCCGGATATACGAACGCCGCGATCGCCTATCACCGTATCAAGACCGTCCGGCAGGGACTTAACGAAGGTATCCATCTGTGCTTCTTTAAGCACCTCCCAGATGCGTGCCTCATCTACATCACTATCCTTCACTCCAAAGGCCACATTTGCCCTTATCGTGGTATCCAGCATATAGATATTCTGTGCAATATAGCCAGTATTGTGAAGCCAGCCCGGCATATCATCCTCTATATCTACTGAATCCGAAAGTACATGACCTGACTCAGGCTTGAGCAGACCTAAAAGTATATCGATTATGGTAGTCTTGCCCGCACCGCTGGGGCCTATCACGCCCACACTTTTTCCTACGGGAATCTCCATGTCTGCATCTTCAAATATAGCTTTTTCCGTATTAGGATATCTGTAGGTAATATGCTCAAGAGAAATCTTCTTTTCCGAACTGATCCTGTTTTTGCTCTCGATTATCTCAGTATCCTTTAGCTCTGTTATATTCAGATTGTCACAGACATAGTTAAGTGAAGTCTCATAATAAGCTATAGTGGAAAGATGAGTAGAAATACGATTTACTCCCGGCATAAGCCTTACTGCCGCAAAGGCAAATGCGGAAAGCTGGGGGAACATGGCCATCATATCCTTTCCGCTTACAACACAAATATACATATATGCCAGAGCCCCCACCATGCACACAAGCTCAATAGCAAGCCTGGGCGAATTATTATAAACGGTATACTTTCTGTTAGCATTGGCCAGCTTATCATATGCTGCTGAAAAAGCGCCTAAGAAATGCCCTTCTTTTGCTGCTACCTTCACATCCTTTATTCCGAATACAGCCTGCTGCATCCATTTCATGGTAGCAACCTGCTGTTGCACCCTTTCCTGTCCAAGCCTGCCGAGCAGAGGCTTTATGACCAGCACTATCACCAGAACCATGGCAAACATAAGTCCCGCAAAGAACAGTGTCATGGCGGGATCCACGATGAGCAGAAGCACGCACAGGCATATGGACACAGCCACTTCGGTAAGCAGGAGCATCACTTCCTGCAGAAGCAGGAATACATGAGGTATGTCTTTATTTATAGTCTGAAATATTGCATTGACATCTGCATTCAGGTAATACTCGTAGGGTCGGTTCAGATACTCGCCCAGAAGCCTTGAAGATGTACGGCTTTCCAGCCTGTTGACATATTTTGACTGTACATAGTAAAGGAAAAGCAGATAAAGATTCTTGATAAGGTAAACAGCTATTGCAACGATAAGTACTACCTTCACAAAAGCCAGATTGTCGGCAGGTTCCAGCCCCGCCCGGAGCATTGCATCCTGCACCATGGCATTTGAGAGAATCTTATCGGGGGTAACAACAGCCGATATAATGGGGACGATAACGGAAACCCCCAGGGTCTCAAGCAGAGCACTTATGAAAATAAGCACCAGCATCCCTGCGAACTGCAATTTTTCCTTTTTCCCAAGCAGAGTATTCAGCCTGCGGTAAACATTCATCCGAAATGTCCCTTATCTTCCTCAAATATTATGATCAACTCACCCCAAATATCTTTTGGGATATTAACGCTATTCCAATCACAAAAACAGCAGTTTGCATATCGTTTACATAAAACTGCACACACTAGCATATTATAAGCGAAAAAAGCCCTAAAATCAAATAAAAAGGCGGTGCTACGGCATAACCGGGTACCGCCATAATTCCAGTTGATAATCTACCCCTTATCCTGTTCATCAGGGCAAACCAATGTCTCCTGCTGCCGGAATCCTATTTCAGTGTGGAATATCCGAAACCGTTACAGATGGCATCCACAGGTGCTCCGCTCTTGCACAGCGGACAGTTATCCTGAGGATAGCTACAGTAGTCCGGAAGATCAACATTGGAATAAAGAGCACGGATCGGATAGCCATCCAGCTGGTTGGCCACGGAATATATTGCTGAAATACCGATAGTCTCACCACCATAATACCTGATGGAACGGATGGCACTCTTCAGCGTTTCACCAGTCGTAGCCGTATCAATCAGTATCAGAACCTTCTTATTCTTGATCATGTGCTGAGTGTTTTCACGGAACATCATCTGGCCGCTGTTATTATACTCAGGTGCGGTGATATACATGGTCTGATGACGGTTAGCCGATATGATGCCGGCCTTGGTCAGCTTATTTGCCATATATGCGCCCACAACCTCCATGCTGTTAAGGCAGAGTATGGTGTCGATAACATCCGAATAGTTATAGAACTCCGCAAGCTCCTCGCCGGTAGCCCTGGCCTCACGCTGCCTGGACTTCATGTCACTCAGATCCATATAGTAATTAACATGTGAATTCGGCGTGATGAAATGCCCCGGAATGTAGCGGAGTACCACATCCTTGTTTTTCGAATAATCAATCTTCTTGTAATCCTGCATAATCATTTACCCCCATTCATTATTTTGCCATAAGCCTGTCCTGATAACATGCGTACCGGACATTCCAGCCGTCTCGTGATTATAACTATAGCATATTTTACCATAATCGTCCAATGTGGTCATTTACATAAATTGCGCTATCAAATAGATATTACACAACGCTGTTTAAAATTTGGTATTTTAGAATCACTCGTCATAAAATGCATTTTTTCTTCTATAGCCTGAGCAAGAAGCATCCTGTCAAAAGGATCCTGATGTTCCATGCCCTCCCCAATCCATTCCAAACAGTTCGCCCCAATAATATGCTCAGCCTTCAAAGGCAAATGGATATAACCTGAATTAAGACACATATCATTAAATTCTTCCGTACTAAAAGTCAGATTATTATGCCTGCTCTTTGTTTTAAGATTCACCTCTAAAACAGACAATGCACTGTAATAGATATTGTTGCCCGAATCAAGTATCAGATCACGAGCCTTTTGAGTAAGCCTATTGTCATCTACAATAGCCCAAATTGCAATGTGTGTATCCAACAGAATGTTCATAGCAGAGATCCCCCTGTCAGCATCTCGCAAATCTCTTCATTGTTGGCATCAAAATCATCAGGAGCCTTAAATTTCCCTTTTGCTATTCCAATCCTATTTATAACAGGAGGATTATCAACCGGGACAATTTTTACTACAGGGTTACCATTTCTGGCTACTGTTATGACAGACTCCTTGTTTGTTTCCACAAGCCTTATCAGCCTGGACAAATCTTTTTTTGCTTCAGCAACATTAACCTGCATAATTTTGTTCCCCCTTTTTCAGTATATCCTATTGGTCACATTGACCATATTGATCTTCTTGACTATATTTTAACATAAAGTAGCTATTTTTCAATAGCTGGAAAACATTCACTTCACTTCTTCCCCACCCCACTCTACTACTGAAAAGCCGGTTCTTTCAAATCCGTCGAAGCTCTGGGGCTCGATCTCAACATAGTCGTCTGCAGCCTGCCATGCCATCATGACGCGGAGCACATCTGCCACCTCGCCATCAGAGGCAGTGACCTCCAGCGGGCAGGACTCATCATAATTGTCAGCCTGGAAAGAAATCAGATTGTATTCGTTATCCTGCATCCTGGGCAGCCAGTAAACTATGAACTCGTTGTACTCCTCAGGTGTGAGTCCTATCTCTGCAAGAGTGGTGCGAAGGAATTCAGCAGTATCCTCACCTTTTACACAAAAGCCCTGTGAAAAAACAGGTTCGGCATAGTTTATTGCCTCCCAGAAGAGATATGAATACTCCGTCCCCTCAGCATCATAGAGAGTCCCGTCAGGGAGTGCACGCATATTCCATACATATGTATCTCCGTCCATTACAGGATCAGGATAAGTACATAACATATCGCCATCGTTTAATCTAAGCCTTACCTCTACATCTGTCTCGTTTTCGGGATATATGTATATTACAGGCTTCTCAGCCGCCGGATACTGATCGTAATAAGGATCATAGTCGTAATCAACGTACGGATCGTAATACGGATCATTGTAGGAATACTCATCATTTATGTAGTCAACAATAGACTCCATCCCATTGCTTATAGCAGTAACAGTGCGTCCCTGCTTGCAGATGCTCTCCTCGCAGTCAGCGAGATCTGCTGACATTTCTCCCAGCACCATATCCATTCTAATAAACATCACCGTTGTAATACCGGCAAATATAATCAGCAGCAATGCATTGACTATGAGCGCAGCTATCATTATGCCTTTCTGCTTCTTTAATTCCGAAACAACACTGTCAATTGAATGGGTGCTCTGCGGCGTTGCCGGGATATAGGCATTGTCCTGATATCCGTTAGTGTTATAGCCACCATTTTGATACATGTTCGGCTGATAAGCATTCTGTACCGGAGTGTACTCCGACTGATTCCCTGCATTGCTATTCTGATTGTCCATTTTCTGATCTCCTCCCCCCTTTTTGTTACATCTGCAGCATATACATATATTATTACTTCACTTCTTCCCCGCCCCACTCAACTACGGAGAACCCGGTTCTTTCAAATCCATCAAAACATTGTGGTTCAATCTCAACATACTCATCCACTGCCTGCCACGCCATCATGACGCGGAGCACATCCGCCTTCTCACCGTCTGATGCAATGATTTCCAGAGGACAAGACTCGGTATAATTGTCAGTCTGAAATGAGATCAGGTTGTACTCGTTGTCCTGCATCTTCGGCAGCCAGTATACGATAAACTCGTTGTATTCATCAGGTGTCAATCCGATCTCTGCAAGGGTGGTACGCAGGAATTCAGCCGTATCCTCTCCCTTTACACAGAAGCCCTGTGAAAAATCAGGCTCTGCATAGCTGGAAGCCTCCCAGAAAATATATGAATACTCTGTTCCTTCAGCATCATAAAGGGTACCGTCGGGCAGTGCATGCATGTTCCATACATATTCGTCACCATCCTCTAAGGGATCAGGGTAGGTGCAGAGCATCTCTCCATCGTTTAATGTAAGCCTTACTTCCACATCGGTCTCCTTTTCAGGATAAAGGTATATTACAGGCTTGTCTTCCTGCACATACGGATACAAAGAATAGGGGTCTTCATAATAGTAGGGATCACTATATGAGTAATCATCATTTATGTAGTCAACAACAGTTTCCATACCATTGCTTATGGCACTTACCGTACGTCCCTGTTTGCAGATGCTCTCCTCGCAATCCGCCAGGTCAGACGCCATCTCCTCAGTGACCATATCAAGCCTTACAAACATCACGGTCGTAATAGCGGCAAAAACGATAAGGAGCATGGCATTGATTATAAGTGCAGCAATCATTATGCCCTTCTGCTTCTTCAGTTCGGACACCACACTGTCAATTGAATGGGCACTTTGTGGCGGTGCCGGGATATAGGTATTACTGCTGTAATAACCGTTTCGTTTTTGCTCCGGCTTATACGAATTCTGTACCGGAATATAGTCAGCCTGAGAGGTTGACTGCCATTGGTTGTTCCCACTATTCACTAGCGGTGTCCCCGAAAGATCCGGTTTAATTGCTGATTCGTCCGTATTCTGAGCACCAATATGCTGATTATCCATAATCTCTCCTCCCGTTATATGGTGAATGTACTCAAAACATTCTGTACATTTTCTTTTACAATGATGATACGATTCACAAAGCTTATTTTATGGTCATTCTTTTTACAAATCAGATACTATAATATCAAAATTAATCCTGATAAAACAAGAATCACACATAACAGTATGCCAATTGGTCTTAGATTGATTTTCGGAAAGCAATATTATATACTGTCATAATTGAAGTAACAACTCTACGATAACCCCTTAAAGGAGTCCTTGATCAATGGTTCAGGACCTTATCAGCATCATAGTTCCCATATACAATGCCCAGAATTATCTCCGGGATTGTATCGAAAGTCTGATCAGACAGACATACAACCACCTAGAAATAATTCTTGTAGATAACGGCAGCACTGACGAAAGCCTTAGCATATGCCTTGAGTATAAAAAAAAGGATCCCCGCATACGCATTCTGCAGGAAGGCATCCGACAGCATGGAAGCGCCAGAAACAAAGGATTAGCCGAAATGAACGGGACCTATTATGCCTTTGCAGATGCTGATGACTTTGTATCCGAGAACTACATTTCATACATGTATGAAACCGCAAAGCAATTTGACGCTGACCTGGTACAATGTGGTGTTGTCTATATGTACGAATGCAGGGATGAAAGAAGAAATTCCAAACACGATACACGAGTGGTCGATGGAGAAAAAGATCTGCCAAGGTCTGTCTGGGGGAAACTATATAAAAGCGATATACATGGTAACGTTAGATTTACCGATATGCTCCACGGTGAAGACTGTCTCTATGTAACAGAAGTTCTTAAGTCTTCAAAAAAAGCCGCCCTTACCGCCTACTGTCTCTATGGATATCGCTCATACCACAGCGGCCTCACGCGGCTCACTCCCGATAAAGCGTTCTTTGAAAAGCTTGAGACATGCATAGCAGATAGGGATCAGGCAGAATTCAGCTACATGACCGAAAAATGTATACAGGTCATTTCACTCCGGGGAGAAGAACAGCTCTATCACAGGGAGTTACAGAGACTATATACCAATATACAGACAGCCCAGGACAACTCAATACAGCTTGACCAGGATTTGCTCAATAAACTACAGGAAATGATAGAAACATCACAGGTCAGCGTGACTAAATATGCATACCTGAAATTAAAACACATATACACCGGTGCCTGTGCCAATCACAGGATGCGGATCAACTATCATTGCAAACTGGATTGATTCTTTCGGCATCCGGCATATAAGTCCGTCTCGGAACATGCTACTCAACCTTTATCCAATTTTCCGATTTGAAAGCATTCTCTTTTACCCTATAGATTTTTGGATTGTCCCGTAAAAAACCATACCCCCCTATTTCAAAATCATCATATAGTGAAATATACACACCATCCTCTTTTGCAAACATATCTATAGTATTACCCGTAAACGGATTAATCGGATGTTCAATATTGTCTTTGGCAGCCAAAGCCGGAACATCCGCATTAGTCATAAACTCTTCATTTATAATGAATCCCTCTGCATCATAGTCCTTTACCATAAGTATAGCATCTACGCCCTGTACATCGATACCGTTATCCAGTTTCATTTCCGAAAACTGATTGAGGGAGAAACCATGATCTGCGGTCAAGATAATGCGCGTATTATCATATACCCCTTCTTCTCTAAGATAATCAAAATACTCACCTAACTGAATCATTGCAGAAGCATTTACAAAATAGTGCTCTATACCATCCAAACCATTTTCCAGATTCATAGTAGTTCCATTCAGAGTCCGCACAGTTTCAAAATCATAGGATGAATTATCCAGATGATCAACCACTGTATAATCCGGCAGCTGCAATATGCAGGGATCATGTGTCAGAAGATTCACATAAATTATAAGCTGATCAGGGCCATCAACAATACTGGTATTATCCTTTAATGCCTTCAAAGCATAAAAATCTTCCTTGGCATCACCATACCAAAAATTTCTTCCTGATAAATAATTCCCATAATCATATATATTGTCCTGCAACATCGCGGGGGCTACTTTATACATGCTGTGAAATACAAAATTTCGTTCCATAAGCGAATGCGTCTCTTCCGCATCTCCCCCATTTTCAAACCTGTCATAATAATGGAAAGCATTGACATAGTCATATTTATCATATAAAGAATAATCAGATCCCTGCTTAAGTCCTGCATAAGGCAAATCGCAGACAGTAACATTCCACCCTTCCTTGCCAAACATAACAGGCATCAAGCTAATGGCCTCACTATGCTTATCCAATAGTGTTTCATCTGTACGTTCATTAATTGCATAGGCAGTATACTCATAACCGCCAAAAAGCGCAGGAGATCCTGTATATGTTACCATCCCAGTGGATATCGCATTAGGATAGTAAGTAAAACCATCAAACTTCTCTACAAGTTCCGGTCTTTCATCAAGAATGAAGGGAACATATGCCCCCATCATCCGGTCCATCATTATCACTATAACATTCCGCCCGTTTTTACTAAGCGGAAAATCTACCTTTTCATTTTCAAACTGTCCACTGTCATCAAACCACTTAATATCGTCCAATGTTATATAAATATACCGACAAGACATCACCACTAAAACCCCTAGGATAACCAAGGCTGCACTTTTAAACAACTTTTCAAACCTTGGCATTATAAATACAATAACCAGGCAAATAATTGCATCTATCAGTACATTACCATATCGTATAACTGCTGCATAATGTGGTTCATGCTCAAACATCAAAACTGAATTATAAACGCCGACATCTGCACTACAGGTAAAGTAGTTAAACAGAAAAACCATCAGACCACAGGTTAATGCAAGCTCAATAATTTCCCTTTTATCTTTTCCGATCATTCGATATATCATGAATATCCACAACGCAAAACCTATATATGTAAAAAAAGTCATTGCAATAAAGAAAAGTGGATGCACATAGTAAAATTTATTGATAAACTCCTGGGGTGATGCTGCCACGACAGCCAGCGGTATAACTCCCCCCATAAGAATGACTGATGCTGAACTTATCAGCATAAAATATGATGTACTTGATTTGCCGATACGCGGATTTATCTTGTATCGGCCGTTAAGCAATACGCACACATTCGGTATAAACAAAAGCAGTCCGATGACAATGTAAATAGCTACAGCTTCGTTATCTGTAGCAGCCAAAGCTTTATTTATCTTGTCTGATACAAATATAAATATCCAATATAATATGCCAAATAAAGTGAAAATCACTGACAGAAATCTTTTCTTATCTTTAACATATTTAACAACAATATTCTTTCCCATCGAAAAGATATTGTTCATAGTCCAATATACAACCAGTCCTGACGGACTCTGATACAACAGGACAAGAAATACAAATGCTGGAAGAATAACTTGCAATTTCTCTCTGCCTGTTTTGCCTTTTGTGTAAATCATACCTGAGATTATATTTACGACTGTCATCAGAACAGGCAGTACATTAATGGGATGACCTAGAAATGAAAATATACCATCCGGGCTAGAGAGATCAGCAATGGGTCCCAGACTTACTCCATTCAACAGCTCCGTGTGAGACAGAAAATGATATGCCGCAATAAAAAAAGGAATCTGCAGGAAAAGAGATAAAACACCCCTCAAGGCATAAATCGGTCTATACTGCTGTGTACGGTAATACGCAGACTGTATCATATATCTTTCATCCGATCGAAAGAATTTTCGTATATGATCAGTCCAGAACTTCATATTCTTCTGCCGTTCAGATTCTTCTTCCTGCAAGGAATCAGCACGCAAGTATAATGGTAATATCAAAAAATTAACCACTATACTGACACCTATTATCGCATATCCCGGATGCTCCAAAAATCTAAACAATAATACATAGATCACACCCAGCAGATATTCTACCGGCAGGACTACTATATGATATAAGATATCGCCCATTTTAGGATTCCTCAATATTATAGCTTTTCAGTCTTTTCAATATTTCCGCTCTCAACCTTATAAACCACATCACAATTTTCTATAGTACTAAGCCTATGTGCAATCATAATAATGGTCTTGGTCCCCTGTAAACCATCTATTGCAGCCATCACTTCTTTTTCAGTCTCATTATCTAAGGCAGATGTTGCTTCATCGAACACAAGAATTTCCGGATTCCTATACAAAGCCCTTGCTATACCTATACGCTGCTTCTGACCACCTGATATCCTTGCGCCTCTCTCACCCACTTCCGTGTCAATCCCCTCCGGAAGACTTCTTACAAAATCCTCAAGCTGTGCTTCTTTCAGTGCCCCCCACACCCTTGTATCATCAATTAAATTCTCCGGCACACCAAAAGCGACATTCCTCCGTATGCTGTCATCAATCAAATAAATTCCCTGCGGTATATAACCGAACTTATCGCGCCATGCCTTTTTATTAGCTTTTATATCCACTCCGTCTACCAACACTCTACCGGATGTAGGACTAAGAAGACTTAGGATTATATCCGCTGTAGTAGTCTTACCGCCGCCAGACGCACCAACCAAAGCCACTGATTGTCCCTTTTTGATATCAATATTTATACCACTTAATACATCACGTTCTGAACCCTCGTATCTAAAAGACACATTCTCCAGTCTAATATCATTTTCAAATTGCAGATCAGAATTGTTATCATTAGCAAACTCGTTTTCTGCATCACACTCTTCCGCCAATTTAATGTCGTTGTAAACTACATCAATAGATGCTTTGTAATACACCACAGAATTAAAACTTGCATAAATAGCATTCACACTTGGAAGCAACTTAAATGCCGCTACACAAAAAGCTGCCAGCTGCGGAAGCAATTCCAAATAATTAGGATTAAATAATATATTCATTCCAAGAAATCCAAGTACAGCTATTACTGCAAAAGATTCAATCAAATATTTCGGCATCGTATTAATAAGCGAATACTTAACCTCCATATCAGTACTGCTACGGAAAGTTGAGGCATATGTGTCAATAAAATAGTCCTCAGTATTCATGATTTTGATTTCTTTTATACCTTCAAAAGCCTGCTGAAGATGCTTGATAAGAAATCCGTGTAGCTGTAAGTTGATTTCACCATTTCGACGGTTTATCTTCTGCAAACCAAATACAATAACCATAAGGCAGGTTCCAAGTATGACGCCTACAGTTATTGTCATAGCAAGATTAGTACTCGCCAGGAATACAATTATACAGATTGCAGTAAGTGCATTAGAAAAAATGGTCAACAGATTAAATAAAAGCTGAAATAGCTGTCCCGTATCTGTTCCCACACTTCTTATCAGTTCAGAAGAATTCTTGCTCAGGAAAAATGAATATGGTCTGGACAGATAACTATTCATCAACCTTGTGGCAGTTTCCCTCTTCACTGCTGCTGCAAATTTAAACTGTCTCGAATACATATAGCACACATAAATATTCTTGATAATATAAACAGCTATTGTAATAACTATCATCCAAATGAGCAGCTCTTCCTTGGTATTCGCACCGGTAATATCACGTAGTATAGAAGCAAGGCGCCCTTCCCCACTCCCCTGATCCATGGCTAGTTCCACTATAGGAAGCACAATGGTAACGCCAAGGAGTTCTGCGGCAGAACCTACCACAGACATGATAACTACAAGAACAAGAGTCCTTTTTGTTTTTTTAGTAAGCAAATAATTCAGTTGTTGCAAAACATTCACTATTCTGATCTCCTTATACTAACTACGAGCAATTAACCTCACTCCGGTGTAATACTCCAATTATTTACATCAAAAATATAATCGTTCACATGAAGCCAACTATTATTTCCATTAGACAAAGTATGATTTTCCGCCGGAATGTCAAGTTCACTGCCGCTGTATATATAAACGCCGTTTTCTTTTCCTGACATATCGACAGCATTGCCATTATAAGGGTTTACAGGATTATCTATGATTCCCTCCATCGCCATGGCCGGAACGTCAGCATTAGTCATGAAACTGTCGTCCGTATGGTAGCCGTGACTATAAAAATCCTTTTCCATGAGCAATGCGTTATATGCTTCCACATCTATGCCATTGCCCAGATCCATATGCGCAAACTGTCCCAGCGCCCTTCCATGATCGGCTACCAGAATGATCCTTGTGTTATCATAAACTCCCTCTTCCCGCAGATAATCAAGCCAGTCTGCCAGCCTTAAAAGTGCAGATGCGGTCACCGCATACTGTGCAGAATAAAGGGCCCATTCCGCATCAAACGGGGTATTAGCATCATCGAGGTCCAGTGTTATACCATCGATCTCCCTGTATGTTTCAAAAGGGTAACCGCTATTGTCTACATGATCCTCCATAGTATAATCCGGTAGCTGAGGAAATGTCCACGCTTCATGAGACACACAATTACAGTATAGTATGAGGCTTCCTTCAGCATCATCCACTATACTCGTATGTTCGGACATGGATACCAACGCTTTGTATTCTTTCCTGAATTCATCCGAAAACCATGTCCTGTCACCTCTGTCAGCCAGGTAGTTTGAATGATCATATATATCATCTTGGAGCATCGCAGGTACAGTTCTCAAAAAACTATATAGAAAAAAATTATGTTCGATCAGCCTGCGGTTAAACTCGGCATCTTCACCTCCGCTATATCTGGCAGAATAATTAAATGCATTTACATTTGGCAGATCATCAAAAATACTCATTGTCGGAACATAAGTATAACCGGCATACGGAAGATCTGCCAGAGTCACCCGATAACCATTAGCATCAAATAAAGCCGGCATAACATGAAGCGCTTCGTCATGCTTTTTCACAAGCGTCTCATCCGGACGGGAATCTATAGCATATGAAGTGTAATCATATCCCCCAAATATTGCGGGAGAGCCGTATTTCGTGTAGGTACCGGTAGACACAGTATTTGGATAGAAAGTAAATCCATCCATCTTTGCAAGCAGATCCGGACGTTCCTCCATAATAAACGGAATATATCCACCTATAGCCTTGTCCAGCATGATCACGACCACATTTTTCCCTGACCTGCTCAAGGGAAAATCTATATTCTGTGCAGAATAATCTACCGATAGGTCCATTTTCCCCAATTCCTTTTCCGTTGCTGTAATACGGCTTACACCGATAACGCAAAAAACAGCAAGCAACACGACAATAAAATACCGTCTTATTCTATGCGCATAACAGTTCAGAACGAAGAATATTGAAAAAATGATAACTACCAATACAGCATTGCCATATCTAACCAGCTTATCAAAATGCGGTTCGCGTTCAAAAAGAAGCTGCATCTCACAGACTCCCATATCCGCAACCGTAAAATAAAAGTTGATAACACCAACAATCAATAAACTGGACAAAACCGCATAATATTTGATCCTGACTTTCTCATCCAACATCAAAAACAGAAGACTTCCCCAAAGCACAAAACAACCAAACATAGTGAGACTTGTAGTCAAAACATAATGAAGCGGGTTAATATATGCAAAAACATCCACAAAATCCTGCGGTGATGAGGATACTACGGACAATGGGATTATCAGTCCCATAAAAAAAGTCAAAACCAGCGCAAGCAAAAGATAATCCACATATTTCACGGATACAGCCTGAGGCAGCGCTTTTGCTCTGTCGATAATCCCGGCAAGGAGCTTCTTTTTTAATAAAGGTATAGCTATCGGAAGGAAAAAAATTAATGCAACAAGGATATAAACAGCCAGCAATTCATAATCACCGGAGGACAATGCAGCAGTGCATCTGCCATCCACAAGAAATATCAGATACACAATTCCCATTACTGCAAACAGAACAGATAGAAACAGCCCCTTGTCCTTGACATATTTCAATACAACATTCTTGGACAGAGAAAAGAGATTGTTCATAGTCCAGTACATTACCAGTCCGGAAGGACTATTGTACAGCAATACCAGAAAAACCAATGCCGGAAGATATACCTGTATTTTCTCCCGAAGAGTTCCCCCTTTGGTATAGATAGTTCCGGAAACCATATTGATCAAAGTCATTAAGACCGGCAGAATATTAATACTCAAACCACCAATATAGACGAGTGCATCAGGCGCCCCCAGATCATTTATAGGGCCAAAAGAGACACCCTGAAGAGTTTCAAGAGATGAAAGATAGTTATATGCTGCCAGAAAGAACGGTATCTGAAGCAACACAGACAATGTTCCGCATAAAATATGCAGCGGATGATAACCGCAGCTACGATAATATGCCGACAAAGTCATATAGCGGTCATCACCGCTAAAATGCCTCTTAATATGCTTCGTCCAGGCTTCCATGCTTTTCTGCTTTGCGATAGCATCTTCCTGAACCCTGTCCGCACGAAGATACAATGGCAGAACCAGAAAGCTTACCGCAATACTTACCCCCAGCAGGGCTTCCCCGGGATTTCCCAGGAACCTGTGCAATAACACAAAGATCAGTTCTATCAGATATTCTATAGGCTTAATTATCAATAAATACAAGTATTCCATAAAAATTCTATTTCCAGTACGGGCCATACTCCACTTTACCCGCATCATCGGGTCTGCCCTCTATCGGATATATCCAGGCATCACTGTAATACTTCTTTAATTCTTCCGGCATGTGATCAATACCGCCAAAACGCGATCCATCCCAACGCCTTCCCAGAATTCCAAATAATATCTGCAGTACGCCTCCCATGTATATCGCCTGCCGCCCTGCTTTTTTTATTTCTCCCGCAAGGGGAAAACCATATGCTCCACAGGCCATTATCGCAATATCGAATTCTTTGGCTAAAATCTCCTTCTTCATAAATTCAAGCGCTTCGAACCAATCCCCGAAACGATCATCCTTAATATCACCTATTGTAAACACAGGCTTATATATGATCAATTCTGCAAACTCAGGAAGAATATCCGTACCGGGATATATTTTATCCCGTCTTGCATACTGCATAGCTACTGATTCCGGAAACGCTGTGACTACCAGCACTTTTTTTCCCGCCAAAGCTTTGGTCCAATGATTTTTAAGCGAAAAAACATCGTATAACTTCAAAGACTTAACTGTTATACTGTTCTGCGGCATAAAACGATTTATAAACCATGGTTCAGCAAACTGACCACAACAAGCCAGAATATCCGTATTCCTGTAGGCTTCCTCCTGTACCCGGGTAAACCGCTCTGCCAGCGCCGGATCATCCGGGAAAAAACCTGCACATAGATACGCACTATGAACTTGGGCCGCTATTTTCTTAGGAAAATGAAATTCAACCATACGCATGACAGCAAGCTCAAAGCCGCCAAGACGCCCTGCCATAAATGGTCTGCCCGAGGTAATCATTTCCTCAAGCTTCTTACTTCCTTCCTCAATATCAAGCATCCAGCGTTTAGAGTAAGGAAACCTACACATAAACGGTATTTTATTTCTCAAGGTGTATCTTACCGCATGGTAAAACCACTGCAATCTTCTAATCATCCCAGCAATCACACGCATCTCCACGCTTTATCCCGCGCATGTAATATGCGCATTTCTTTATATCATGAGTTCGTATAAACTTAATAACACACTCTGTCATTTTGGTATTACTCTCCAATGTACCCTTATCACTTTCAAAAAGTCTGCGTCTGCTTTCCTCAGACATATCGTTATATAGTTTCAAGAGGAATACGGCAAAGTCATCCGTATAACTACCATCAGTTTCAGTTTTAGTATTGTTTACATAAAATACCATCTTGGCAGTATTGATCTGCCCTGGTGACAAAGGTTTTACATTCATAATATTCTTAAGCTGTTCCTTGTATGAAGAAACTGTATGTGGCTCAATAGTATATCCAAAACCTGCATAATAGGGTTTGCCAACAATTAAAACAGGAACACCTACGCACGCGAATTCGGCACCGGCATTACTGCCTATCGTAATAATAACATCCGCAAGATATTGAACGCTCTTTGCACTTACACTCTCATCAAAGAAAAAAATATGATCCTTTTTATGGCGATTATACATTTCTTCTATGGAATCAACATTTTCATGGTAAAGCTTCCTGCTGGGATGTGGCTTCAATATCCAGTTAACATTGTCCACCTCTTCAGCTGTTTCCAAGGTCTGTTCCAGCCAATCATAGTAGTCACGAAAATAAATATCACCATAATTAAATACGGCATCCGTAAAAGTATGTGCCATAATGACAACATTCTTTTTATTTGAGTCCAACCCTAATTCTTCACACAATTCTTCTTTTGATAAGACCCTTTTTCCTTTAAAGGCTGCCCTGTCTATATCCCGGCCATTCATACCACTGAACCGTTTTTCAATCATATCATCAGCTTTTTGTGCTATATCAGGTTCAGCATTTTTTATCTTCTTATGAAGAATCAGGTTACTCATTTCACCGCGTCTTATAATACGCCCCTTCTTATCAAAAAGGACTCTATCCTCAGCCTCCCAGCTGGAATTCCTTATCACAGCACCGTGTCTTTTAAAAATCATGATCTGTGCGCCTTCATGATATCCAAGATCGTCAGCCACAAGATACAGCGGTTTATTCCTTTTTAAATGATCGTCAAGTGCAAACAGCATCCATAAGATATGAAATATCTTGCGCAAACATATCTTGTTTCGTGCAGATCTTATCGTTGAAAATTCAGAAGTGCGGATTATATCCTCATAAAGCGGACCACCTACAGGCATTTTAAAAATTTTCAATTTTTTTAATCCTTCACCGCTGCCATCTAGGAGCATAAAGCCAATGGTCTTAAAAAAAGCAGACACGCCGGCTAACACATTTTTTCTGAGCATTTTTTCCAAACATAAATGCTCAATCCCCATTATCTCCAACATGTGTTCAAAAGACTCGTTGGGACGCCATGTGATAGCCACCACCCTGCATCCAGTTTTTTCAGCTATACCCTTAGCATAAATTAGCTTCGGCAAATATAGCACTGTTTGGAGCCTTACCATAGACAGATTCACATAGATGCATCTGTTGTCTATGTTTTGTGGCATAGTCATCTGTTCCGCACACGCCTCTGCTAGTTCCGAGGCAATTTTATCGTTTATTGGAAAACTTTCCTTTCTCATGGCTTTATCACTTTTCTTTTGATCATTCCGAGCTTGTGTCTGACGAAAAGAAAAACACTTTCTTTCTTTTTTTCTTCTATATACTTTATTCTGACATCTACAGCGTCATTTAACTTATTGCCCAGCTCATTGGCTGATACCCTCTTTCCTTCATATTCTTTTTCAAGGCGTAGTAACGCCTCATCACTAACATGAAGCAAATTAACATATACATCTCTTTCAAACCCCTGTCCATGCTGATCAGAATCATATAAAAAAACATGCACTTTGGAAAAATCCCTTATCAGGCGCATATCCTGCATATCTTTTGCATTCTTCCCTGCATAAAAGCAAAAAATATCAGAGTTGCTGTCATCCAAGTATTCTGTCAGTCTGAAATACTTTCTTTTCCTTTGACAGTCAGAAGCCGTCCGAGTAAATTCAGTTTGATTTATTATATCATCCCGGATTTCCAAATCGGTCTGCGCCCCCCATTGAAAAACTCTTTTGGCATGCAGCAAAACCCCCGCCAGTATTGCCATATACCCCCCCGCAGAGCTTCCATATGTATACACCGTATATCCCTCACTCAGTCCCCTCAAAAGATCAATAAGTTTATCAATATCATTTATTTCCTCATTGATACCATCAACATACCAACTTTTCTTTACATCTCTTACCATAATTATACGAGAGACATAGTCCCTCATGATACTGGCTGCTGATGACCACTCATATCTGTCTTTTTTAAATATTGTTGTCCTAAATGAATCGTCAGTATTTGGGTAATACAGACCGTTACCAGAAAAAAAGATAACACACAAACCATTATCTGATAATCCTTGCATCACTTTATAATTCTGATCAGAGTATGCTGCTTTTAAAAGCAAATTGGTATGGTCCAAACTAAATTCTTCGCTCATCTGTAGTACCTTTTTCAAAACGCATCAAACCGACACTATTTTATCACACTCCAATTATCCATTTCAAAAATATCATCATGCACATGATACCAGACCGCATCCCCATAATCATGCTGTGTCTGACCAGCATAATAGCTACCGAAGCTTTCTGTTAAAAATGTATTTATTCCATCTTTCTTTCCTTGCATATTTACAGGCTTGCCTGTATAAGGATTAACAGGGTTATCTATTATACCTTCCATTGCAATTGCCGGTGTATCCGCATTAGTCATAAAACGATCATCTGTGTGAAATCCTTCAGCATCGAAATCCTTTACCAACAACAGCGGATTCAACGCTGACATCCAGCCCCTGAGAGGAAGCGAATCCCTTCCACCAGATGGGAGCCTAAACTGGGTAAACTGACCGGTTGAACTCCCATGATCTGCCACTATAATAATACGTGTATTGTCATATACTCCCTGTTCGCGCATCCAGTCAAAATACTCGCCAAGCATGATTATAGCCTTCATATTCACGCAGTAGTGTCCCGGACCGGCTCCTCCATCATCACCATACTCAAAAACAACACCATTAACCTCTCTGACTGCTGTCAGGTCATATGCACTATTATCAATTACATCCTCTACAGTGTAATCAGGAAGCTGCAGAGTAGCTGTACTATGGGCAATGTTATTGTCATACATAAACAAGGTGTCCTCGTCACTATCATTGACGACTGTCAACTCCTCAAGTTTACCAAGTGCAGCATAGGCCCTGTAAAAATCCTTAGGCAATGCAAGAGTCTTATAATTTACAGATGACAGGTAGCCACCGGCATCATATATGTCATCCTGAATCACTGGCGGTGACATTCTGTAGAGGCTGTAGAAAAAGAAGCTGCGCTCCATATTAGCCCAAAGCGCCTCTATATCATTTCCATCATTCGTAAGGCTCTCCAAATGGAATGCATTAACACTCTCCATTTCATCAAAGGCATGCATCTCAGATAGCGCAGTGTAATCCGGAAGATCACATACGGTAACTCTGGCCCCCTCCTCTGAAAAAAGTACCGGCATCATACTGAGCGCCTCATCCACCTTGTCCGTCATTAGCACATCAGACCTTGCATCAATTGCTTCAGGAATATAATCATAGCCTCCAAATATCGCCTGTGAGCCATAATCCGTATATGGTCCAAAAGAAACGGTATTGGGGTAGTATGTAAAACCGTCCAACTTCTCTGCAAGTTCAGGTTTTTCTTCCATTATGAATGGTATATATAAACCCACGGCTCTATCAAGCATTATGACCATTACATTTCTTCCATTCCTGCTAAGAGGAATAGTCCTGTCCTCTTCAGCAAAATAGCTCTCCGGATGCACATCCTTAAGTGCCCCTTTTATGGAAACAAATTCTTTCAGAGACATAGCCAGCATACTAACCGCCAGAACCAAAACAGACATTATCACAACTCTGCTGTACTTTTTCATAAGGAATATGACCGCGAGTGCCAGTACTACTATCAATATCAGATTTATCAGCTTGGGAAGACGATCAAAACGAGGATAATGATCAAATATCAGTTCCATGGTGAGTTTCCCCACATCCGCCCTGAAGCAGAAATAATCAAGAATCGAAATACCGAACAGTGAAAGAAAAAAACACAGGCACGTATTTTTTGCCTTTTCCGAACATAACCAGTAAATAATCCCACCCCACAAGAGAAAAACTCCGGCCGACACCGAAAAAGTAGTCCATACATAATGCAGTGGTGATCTGTAATGAATGAGGTCCACGAATTCCAAAGGTGCAGAACCAATTACCGTAAGCGGAATCAAGAGACCGCAAAGAACAGTAAGACCACCGAGCACTATCCACTGGTCACCTTTCTTATGAGCATGCACAACCATCCTGTCTATACTCCCCTTGCGTGTCATAAACCAAAATGCCAATGGAATAAATGAACATAAGTATATCACGCCATACAGCATCAATGTCTCATAATCCCTGAAGACAAGCAAATGGCTTATCTTGCTGCGTCCAAAAGCAATAGCCATAAAAACATTGCCCAGCAAGCATATCACCACCGCAACAAAGAGTTTCCGGTCTTTAACATATGCTGTGACGGTATTCTTAATGAGAGAGAATAGATTGTTACACAACCAGTATAACACTAACCCAGAAGGGCTATGATAGAGAAGTACGAGAAATACCAATGCAAGAGCATAGGGTTGAATTTTCTGCTTAAGAGTCAGATCCCTTGAATAGATAAATGTTGAGATACAGTTTACCGCTGTCATTGCGATTGGCAGCAGGTTAATAGGAAAAGTGCCGATGTGCAACAGTGCATCCTCTGATCCCATGTCAGAGATAAAAAAGAAAGTGCATTCCTTTAATGCATCCAGATTAGAAAGAAAATGATAGGCCGCTAAAAAGAACGGAATCTGTAGAAGAAGAGGAATAGTACCATTTATAGCATCATATGGATGGTAGCCGTTTTCATTGTAATAGCAGGTACGGATGAACAGCTTTTCCTCGCCCTTAAAATGGCGGTTTATATGATCCGTCCATCTTTTTAATTTCTTCTGTTTCTCACCCTCGTTCTTCTGAAGTTCTTCTGCACGCAAATACAAGGGCAGACACAAAAAACTCACCGTCAGACTGACGGCGATGACTGCGTATCCCGGATGCCCCAAGAAACGCTCCATAATAACATATATAAGCTCTATCAGATATTCGATAGGGCGAATGACTACGTTGTACAACATTTCCGTTTTACAAACCTAAAGCAAGCATTAAATTTAATTTTATTCTTTCTTTAAGTCCTGTTTTATCATTATTTTCATGAAAAGAACTCAATTTACTGAGTTCATCTTCATTTAGATCCACCGCCTCACAAATTTCAAAATGGTCCCTGCTATCAATTTCCTGTTCATCAAATATCAAAGAATTGCTATCATCACAATTCTCACCGCTTCCATCATGCCCCATATTCCTGACTTTTGATACATATGGCACTATAACCTGCAATCGCCTTATATGCATATACATCTCAACTATAAAGTCTGCATCCCTATATACCTTATCTGCAGTATTTTTCCTGTATATCTGCATATGATGCTTCTCACAAGCCACATAAACGGCCTGTTTGTATACATGATAACTCCAGCTTTTGAATTTGCTCCGATTTGAACTCTTTTTTAGATAGTGCACCAGCTCTTCCCTGCGAAAACATTCAAACTCTTCTACCCTGTCTTTCCAGAGTCCGCAGCCCCATGCACTTATATATGAACTTCTAAAGCTCTCTGCACGTTTTTCTAACTTAAAGGGCCAGCGATAACCGGTAACCGCATAAACGGACCGATCATTCCTATACAATTCCATCATCTTATTCATATATTCAAGAAAATTTGATGAAAAAATATTGTCATCCTCAGTAAAAATCAGACTATCATGATCCTCGAAAGCTTTAGTATACAGAAAATGACCATTCTCACTCGCGCCGAGATTTTCTTCCTGAAAAAAAACAGTTACATTCTTAAAACCCTCTATAGGATTACTTAAGTATTGCACGATTTCATCGTATCCGACACGATACTTTTCTTCCGGAGGGTAATCCACAGAAATATAAAGTTCTGTATCTTTAGCCAAACTATTGTTGCGCAAAGATTCTATACATTTTTTTAAATGTTCATACCTATTCAATGTAGGTATCACTACAGGACTTATATTCATCAACCAACCTATGACACAATCCTACAGGACGGCCATTCCTATCTCTTTCTGCGCAAGAACCCCTGCTTTTACATCAAATAAAGACTTATCAGCACTCTCACCACGAAGCCACCTGACTATCGCCGCCGGGAGATCAACACCTGCCACATGACTAAAGGGGTAACCGCCTCCGAATCTTGCATTCATCTCTATAACATACATATCATCATCCACTATCACATCCACGTCAAGATTAGCGATATGCCTAAGGGATGTACTTATTCTTTCTCCCAGTTTCATAAGTCTTTCGTCCGAAACTGTCATTGCACAATCTGTTTCACCGGATCTCATACCAAGTTTCTTTTTTACGATCGTAGTAATATAATTTCCATCAAGGTCATTTATGATATCCAATCCATATTCCTGACCTGCTATTTTCTCCTGAATCAAAACACTATGCTCGCAATCTACTTGGGACTCATACCTGAGATAAGAAGCAAATATTTCTTTCTTTGTCTTCTCATAATAAAAACGCAGCTCCTGCTCATCATCCGCCTCAGAAACAGCAATGGAACCGGCGCCCCACCGTGGCTTAACAATAAGCGGATAAGAAAGAGAACCGCTCTTTACTTCCTCTACAACAGATTCTACTGACAAAAAAGTCTTAGGTGCGTTTATTCCCTGATTTCTAAAGAACTCTGCCGTATGCCATTTATCATTACATTTTCCTATAACATCAACATCCGACACAATCAGCTTTACGCCATTTTTCTCAAATAATCCTCTATTCCTGGCAAGAATCATCAGATCGATATCAAATAAAGATATAATGGCAGAAATCTTCCATTTTCTGCAGCAATCAAGCAAAAAAGGGATGTACTCATCACTATATATAAGCGGAGAAACAGCGTGATCGTCAACATAGTTAAAAGCAGTTGAAAACTTTATGCTATTTGTTGCATACAGTTTTCCACTGTTTCCCAGTGCCTCCCTAAAATACTGTACTAAATAGCTTCTGCGTCCTACAGAAGTAAATAAAATATTAATCTCTTTGCTCATCTTTCACCTGATTATTTCTGCGGTACATTATACCAAATATTTTTTTTATTATCCAACCCGTAGACAACGAATACAGTACATATACTAAATACCCGATAAAATCCTGGAATAGAGATCTACATATTCCTTTCCGATTTTGTCTGATGAATACTTATCCCTAATCTCACTGCTGATCATCAGCCCGTCATATTTCCGATCAGCACAGTCGTCTATTCCTTTGGCCAGATCATCACAATCATAGGGTTTAGCAAGATAACCGTTCTTCCCGGACGATATCATATCCGGCATACCTCCGATGTCAAACGCAACCACCGGTATACCACAGCAAAGTGATTCCATTACAGTATTGGGTAGATTATCCTGAAAGGATGGAGCAACAAATACATCCGCGACATTATATACCAGAGATAAATGCAGGTCGTCAGATATAAACCCCGTACTCACAGTTTCAAATCCTTCAAAATCACCATCCAGCTTTCCACCAAAAACTAACAACAGATATTTCGATCTATCCAATTTCGAAAGTGCCTTTTTCAGATTTTCAAATCCCTTATTTCGGTCAGATGTTGCATTAACTGCCCCAAAAAGGATCACCTTCTTTTTCGTATTAATTTTTAACAAGCTGAAGCATTCTTCTTTGTCACGCGGAATAAAATCATCTCCCGATATGGGATTTCCAATATTTACACAGGACAGGCCATTTTTCTTTACCACCATGCTGTTAGTGGCAGACTCTGTAATCCATCTGCTCGGTCCCACAAAGGTAATGTTATTTTTAGAAAATAACATACACTTTGTCTTTATAGACTTTGAAGATACATCATTTTCATCATTACTATGGAGTACAGGACATAAACCACATCCATCGGAATATCTTTCACAACCTTCATCGTAGTGACATCCCCCGGTATATGGCCACATATCATGCATCGTCCATACTATCGGCTTTTTCAACGCGGATAAATATTTCATAAGATTTTGTGACCAGATACCGTAATTTACCCAATGCAGATTTACTATATCAGCCTCTCTAATGAAATCTAACTTAGAAAGATCCACTCCATTTCCGGTTGGATTAAATAATGCATGTGCCTGATATTTTGACACTTTCATTTCATCTAACTTAATATCAATTACGGATTTGATCTGTTCATATACACCGCGGCGGATTTCAAAACTTGACTTGCCCAGCCCCTTCCTTAATACGTAAACGTCAGCCTCCACGCCCTGCTGTCGTACTGCCTCGCTGATACGAACTGCCGCCCGTCCTGCACCGTATTGATCATCTGTTGAGAGATGAACCACTTTCATCGTATTATTCTCCTTCATCTCATACCAGCATAACTATTATCAGCGCCCTAAAATATAAAAAATAATAGCAATATTGCACAGTATAAATGTCAACACCGCCCTAGGGATGATCCATTTTGTTATGTTCGTTGGCTGGATCTCCACTGAATCATTAGAAGTATTCCTGTACAAACAGATTCCATGATAGACAAGCCCCCATAAAAGGTACGAAACAAACAAACCGACAGTTATAGTCCATGCCATATAGTACGACTCATGACCGAACTTGTTATATATATCCTCCAAAGAAATATAGTGAGTGTGTTTTACCAGTTTCCCTGCTATCATTATATCGAAGGCTGTGAAACAATGCCATCTTTGCATAAAATATCCCACCGCCAGTGACATCGTACAAGCTGTTTCAAGAAGCAGCCGCTCAGCCCTTTTTCCATTTTCCGAGAAAAATAGCAGTAGTATAAATGGAGTATAGTATATGTGCCAGTAAGGCATAGCAATGTCCATTGTCAGGAACAACGCAAGCATTCCCAAAAATGAGAAATATACAACATATTTTTTCCATCTATTCTCTTCTTTAGGAGGATTAATAAAATATGCAGCTATACATACAATTGTAAAGCTTATAAATAAAACCGGAACCGAGTATTCCATAATCCGGATTTTCGTACGAAGCATCTCCTCCACCATTGTTTCCAGTCTTTCAGATTTTTCACTTATTTCGGCTGGAGTCATCAGCTTAAACGGTAGATTAATCACAAAATTCAATACCATAGGCGTTGCAGACTCAAGCATCATCTTCCATATTCTTTTTTCTTTAATAATAATCACCGGAACCATAAAGAAAAAAGCAAAGTATTTGCACTGTACTGCAAGAATAAAGAACAGCATAAATTTCAGGTTATCTTTCTTCAGAACATAATACAAAGCGCTCAAAAAGAAATATAAGCCTATAGCATCAACCTGTGCCGTAACTACTGCAGAACTCACCACAAATATTGAACTTATAAACAAAAGAAAAATCTGCTCCTGTTCCTCCTCACTTCTCCCCATTTCTTTTCCAATCTGAGCCATTCGATGTCCGGAGAGAATTACCATTATAGGCAAATACAGCTTACTATATATCCTGGCAGCCATATATTCACTGACGATATTTTCACATCCTATAAGCTTTTCAGCAATATATAGCGGCAGCTGCCAAAGTCCCATCAGTATATTCAGGACCATATCATAGTTGGAAAAATGAATCATAAGGCCTGCTTCTTTTGCCTCTTTGCTGACACGATAATACTCAAAAAATCGTCCTGAAAAAAGCGCCTCCCATACCAGCATTCCCTGTCTGGTGTTGGATTTGACATCAACATAAAACACTTGCGGTATAGTGATGATCAAAAGAACAAAGACCGTTATATATATATACTTTGGAATTTTACTCTGCTTTTTCATCTGCATGTCCCTTCCTGCGAACAAATCTTACTCCATCCTCTTCCACAACCACATCATATATTGCGTTTTCTCTTATTTCATTCCTTCCACCCTCAAACATTTCCTGATAAATATACGGGAAATCTTCATCATAATCATCTAAAAGTAAGTATTCAGATCCGTTATCCAGTACCCAATTTTTTAATTCATCCGGGTCTTCCTCCTCCGGTTTATACCATACAGCGCCTGCCGGAAATGAAGCATAAATAGCATAATAATCTTTACCCTCATAAAGTATATTTGTTCCCGTTGTCAGTTGTATCCCGGCATCTGAATACATATTCTTAAAAACATCCCATCGTTTTTCTCCTTCTTCAGGAAGAAGTTTGACTACAATATTATTGGCCGGAAGAAGCAATATCAATACAATTGTTGAAATAACTACTATGTAAGTGCTATGTCTGCTTTCTATGCATAACAGTTCATATATCACCACGACTACCATTACAAGTATCGCCGGACGAAGATACCTGTATGTATGTACTTTAGGTAAAAGTTCATACTGTAGATAGGAACAAAGTATGGTAGCAGCGGCTAACAGTGCTCCCAAAATAAGCATTCCCGACGTAATACCTATATCATCTGCCTTGGACAACGAAACTACTTTCCCTTTATTTATCAGGTAGCCTAGAACAAACATCATCAGTATAAACAGTATCATAAACATCGGATCCGGCATATTGATACCATTATCAAAGGACAGTTCGTTAAACCATTCTATCATATATCCTGATATGACTTCTCTTGAAGTATCCGTATCTGAATAATGTGCCCCAAATCCCAACAGTAGAAAGTACGCAGATACGATTACTACTGATACCATACCAGCAGCTAATACATATCGTCCTTTCTTTATCAAAACAATCATAAAATAATAAGCAATTCCCATTACGACCAGGCCAATAAATGCTATTACAGGAAAAATGGTATAGAACGTATCATCAACATAATATTTCTGCCGATAACAGTTAAATACCAGTACCATTGCCAAAGAGAAGAACATTGCAAACAAAGGAACAAGTCTTTTTATGATCCCCTGATCATCCTTTTTTTCCATAAAACGCTTAACGGTATATACCGCAGCCATACTAACCATACCGTAAATAAACACAGCTCCCATTCTCTTTATCAAGCATGTCGCAACTATTCCCCAGCAACATGCCGCCAGGTAGCCTATATCATTACTCCGATTCCTATCTCTGAACAGCTTCATAGTCATTAAGGTCCCATATGACACAGTACACCCTAAAGTCACATCGTTTAGATAACATAATGTTGGATGGATAATATATGGAAAATTCATTATGATAAAAGAAATAAGCAGAGTTTTCTTCCACTCGCCCTTCCTTATATGCGAATATAATGGGGCAAACGCCGAGATGATAAAAATGTGCCTCGACCACATGATCACGCAATCAGAATAGTGTGACCAGAATTTATTACAAAAATAGCACCAGGCGCCACATATAGGAGCGCTATAGAGTAATTCATAATTATGTGCCGGTTCCCCAACCCCAAGGTTATCGTACATATACATATTGATCAACTGTGGAGCGTATACCCTGTACAGATCACTGGCTGCCCCCAAATCCTTCATGCCGAAACATATCACAGCTGCCACCAATACACATACCAGGATCCCTACAAATCCCGTTGTCAATACACTTTCCTTAAATCTTGCCCGGTCCTTAATCAAAACAAATATACAATAGAGCAGGGAAACACCCGCCAGCACAATTCCTGCATATACACCGGGGAGAGTATTGCCAAAGTATCCAAAAAGAAAAATCAGCGATATTATCATTCCTATCGCCCAAAAAAGAAATTCTTCTATTTTTCTCCTGTCCAGGACCGCTATTGCTGCGGCTATGGGCAGTGCAACCAATATTCCCATTTTATAACAACCTTAATCGACTGTCGTAAACACAATTACTCATCTTCCGTTTTGTCCTCAGCAACACCGTAAATATACTCAAGCTGCATTTGTCCGGACTCATCATAGGCCACTTTGAATAATACATCATTCCTTATATCCGCACCGGATTTCTCAAAATCAGGGTAATACATCTCCCAAAAAAAGGAATCATCCACATTCTTTAAATACACATAGGTATAATCGCCATCCTCTATGACCTCTGCCAAAGTCTCTGCCGTCAGTGGCTCCTTTATATCCTTGTCCCATTTATTCGGCTCCGGATTAAAATACAGTCCGTTTATAAAATCAGCTCCAGCAGGGAAAACAGCCCATTTGAAAGTATCCGGCAAATTCTCTATCAGATCCTTATCGATATAGAAGACCTTGTCATCTCCTTTGAATTCCACACTCCCCGCATCCCTGCATTCAGTTATAATGGGATATTCATCCTCTCGCGTCGGTTTGTTAAGACATGCTCCAACCGGATCGGAATAGGTACATGCTATCAGAATAACAGTCCCGCCTATCAGCACCCATTCTTTCTTCCACGCCTTAAGTGCCTGAGCAAATACCACCGAAAAGGATAAAATAATCAGCGGTGCGACATACGCAACAGTAACCGGCTTTACAGGAGCATGAGGTATCCTTATTACATTGACATACAAGATACAGATAATGAGCAGATACAATACACTTCCCACTATGAATGAGGCATTGAAAGCAAATATCTCCGATATATTTTGGCGCTCCCTTTTTTCTATCCTGCTGCATGCCATACCTGAAATCATCAGCAAAATAACCAAAAATGCAGCATCCCGTATCGGCATCACTCTTTTACCGATAACATAGTATTCTTCTTCACTCCGGCCTACAAAAAGCTTATCCGTGAATTCACCTACAAATTGTGTCGCATACTCGCTATTTATACTGTATTTCAGTAAAAAAACAGTCCCCGATATCATGATAGCACAAAGAGCAAAAGATACTAACAGAACAGTATACTTATAGCCCTTTCTATACAGATGTATCAAAAAAGATATCACAATAGAAATAAGCACGGCACACAGACAGGTTTCCGGGATAAGAAGCAGACCGTCAAAATCAATCTCATAAATTGCATAGCTGTAAATACTCCAAACCACAGTAGCGAAACATCCGGCCAAAACCATAATAACGAGATTCCCCCTCTTTTTCACACCTGAAAAAGCAACAACACATACCCCCAGTATAAGTGGCAGTGCCGCTAATATTCCATACTTGGTCAAAGTACATGATGCAAAAAAACCAAAGGCTGTAAATATCTCATACCAGAGAACAGAGCGCCCCGGAGCTCTATATTGGATGAGAGGATCAACCATAAGAAAAGTGTATACAAGAGCTGCTGCCTGCGGTACAGCCATATCAAAGCTACTGTATGTCTCCGGGATCTTCAAAACAGGCAAAAGAATAATAAACACAAGTAACACTATCCACCGCCACGAGCCCTCTTTCAGAGATTTAATATACCGAAAGAACGGCATAATGGCAGAAATGATAAAAATATCATTGGCAAAAAGACAGGCTGATTCAGAAAATCCCCCTAGCGTAATAGTGCAGAAGTATGCCCACAATGAAGCAAAGGGAAACGGATCATAAAGGCGGTAATATAGCGTATCATTACGGATACATCCTATTTTACACAGATGCCGAACAACGGAACCGTACTGTGACATAGCTGCATCAGGAATAAAACTTCTTCCGTATGTGAAAAAAAAGAAAAAAACAAAAAAAAACGCAAATGCCGCTAACCCCGGCGTAACAACCAGCTTCCTTAAACGGCTTCTCTCCACTACAAGAACAACAAAAGATAAAATAACATACACCGGAACAATGAATACACCAAGCTTAAGAATCCCCACCATTCCGAAGAGCATCAAAGTAATAACGATAAGACCAATGGCCGGAAAAACCGTTTCCTCAAATTTCTTTCTGCCAAGCACAGCCAATGCTGCTGCTATTGGAAATATAGCTAATGCTCCCATAACTGATCCTTTACTCTACATCCTGCTATCCAGGAATTTTCCGGTCTCTTTGTGGTTAAGATGTATTATGTTCTCACTGATGTCCACCACATGAAGAACCTGCGGGTCGCGTGCGAAAAACTCACGGCAGATGGCACTCCCTATAGTACCGGCTCCACCGATCACCAGGATGCGACTTTTTTATAATATCATTTATCTCTGCCTCACTTTTACTAAGGTCTTCTGTAAACAAGGGTTTTGTGCGTCCGATAAGCGGCAGGATATTGTCATACATTTTCTCTTACCTCAGCTCACTCCACTATCACACATCCAAGCAGCTTGATCTGCTGCCGCTTCAAAAGCTCTATTTCTTCCGTAAGCTCACTATAGAGAGTCTTTCCAGCCTTTTCAATTATTACAGCGCCATCCATCTCGCCAAGCTTCTCATTATTCTCTGAATCATAAAGCACATTATCAAGTACAGAAGTATTTATATCAGCTGAATTCAGTTTTTCTGCCATAGACTCCGGTATAACAGGCACATTCTTTCCAAGGTCACAACCAACAAATACGAGCTTCGACACCTTAGCCTTCGAGCTCTGAACCTTCACCCTGGAGACAATAAGGGAGACCGCCTCATCCACACTGAATATGCGCTTGTTCCTGTCGCGTATGGATATAATCCAATGGTCAACAAAGCCGAAAGCACGCTTCTTTTCATAAGCAGCAGGAACTACGCCAATGACAGCCACTTTGAAAAGCTTTTCTATAGGATCCTCGGTCTTTATCCTGTTGCTTAAGACATAAAGAGCCGACCATAAGCCTGCCATGCAGAATAAGCCGCCACAGAGGCCTAGCAGAATATATTTCACAGAAAAGCGAAGCCTTTCTACTGTTGACATGCTGACTTCCTGTGCAGGACCACCCTGTACTGTCTCTTCAGATACGAGTTCTGTATTATCAGCTGATACGGAATCAGCATACACTGATGTCCAATCTTCACCCAGCGCAAGAGACCTAAGCTGATCTTCAGAAAGAAGTTTCTTTCTTTTGGTCATCTCATCATACAGGGTATACAAAACCTTAAGCTTATCATTCTGGGCAGTCATTACAGAAATATCATACCCTGTTTTGGTATCTTTGTTCAGAAGCAGCAGTTCGTGCTCGCCTAAATCCCTGTCAACTGAAGCTTTCTCGTCTTTAATAAAATCTATAGCCATATCAGCCAATTCTTCAGATTCTTCTTCAGTGCGTCCCAACGCCGTAACAATTATTATCGACCATTTATATCCTAATGGCTCATCACCTGGATCATACATCTGATTCGGAGTTGTTGAGTTTGAGTAGGATACCGATACAAAAAGCTCTATATCAGCTTCTGACAGTTCTGATTTACCACTAACAAAACTTGAATATCCACCACAAAACTTGTTATAGTATACCGCTGCAATAGCATCAGTATCTTCCTTCTTATCTCCCTTAACTCCTATAGTCACAACTGTCTTTGCAACATTATCCCCATCCAGCTTCATATACTCCAAGGAATCAAGATAGGCAAGCATAGCATTATATGAATCCTCTGCACGCAAATATACATTCATATTTTCGTCATCCAGATCTAGGAATTCTAAATCAGTCGCCTTATTTGTCTTAGAATTCTCCTCAATAACTTCATCAACTTCTTCATTATTGGCTTTGTTTGTTGTTGGCGCAGAAAAAAAGCCGTACCCTCCGGCCAGCACCACACCTATGAGCCCCGCAACCAGCAGGCTTCGCCAATGTAGCAGAATATGAAAAAACAAACTTATCAGGTCTATCTCGCGTTCTTCCATTTACAAATTTTCTTCTTCTCCAATATAATGACTTTCATAAACATTTTATTGCACGGTGTCTTTTTTCGACTCTGAATCCTTGTCGTCGTCATCAAAGCCCTCAGTGCTCTCTTTTTTAAGCAATATCCTCAGCGTCATAAGCATGAGCTTTATATCCAACAGGAAACTGTACTTTTCTATATAGATCAGATCCAGTCTAACTTTATCGTAAGCAGAAGTATTGTATCTTCCAAAAATCTGCGCATATCCGGTAAGCCCAGCCTTTACCTTGTTGCGGAATACAAATTCAGGTATGTCTTTACAGTATTTTTCATGGAATTCCTTACATTCAGGTCTGGGTCCCACAAGGGACATATCACCTTTTATTATATTAATGAGCTGAGGCAGCTCGTCAATCCTATAGCGCCTGATGATAGTGCCTACCTTGGTCACCCTCTTATCATCCTTGGTGGTTCCCTTCACTTCACCCATCTTATTCGCATTCTCTATCATGCTGCGGAATTTGATCATTTTAAACAGACGGCCGTCCCTGGTCACCCGCTCCTGCATAAAGAACACGGGTCCCCTGTCCTCAATCTTGATAGCTATGGCAACCAGCAGCATTATAGGCGACGCTATAATAAACGCAACAGATCCCAAAACAATATCCATTGCCCTTTTAACCATCCTTTGGGAAGCGGAAAGTCCATTGCCGTTTACCAGCTGTATAGGGGTATCAAAAAGACTTATGTCAAAGGATCCGCCCATGATTATGTCGGATATCTTAGGCACCACATAAGTCCTGATGCCCTGCTCATAGCAGTACTTAAGTATGGCATTCCTCTCATCTGCAGGTATGTCGTTTAAGACCACAGACTCATGTGTGGATATCCTCTCGAATACAGTCTTCAGCACATCATCCAGGACAACCTGCTCACCGCCGCCTTCATTCCAGATATCCTCCAGCTGTATGCTCTCACTGATCAGGTATTTATCATCCCTGCGCTCCATCTTTTTCTTTATGGTCAGACCATTCACGCCGCCAGATATAAGGATCATGTCATGGGGCGGGTTCATCTTATAATAAAACACTGTATAAAGATAGCATAAAGCAGCCGTGACCAGATATTCTGCCACCCAAAGTATCAGTATGGGAACAAAGGAAACTACTTTGGCTGCCATAAGACATATCTGAAGGTAGCTTATGACATTAACCAGAACTAGGGATATCCAGGTAGACAGCAGAATATCCGAAAACCTAAAATATCCGAATTTAAAACATTCGCTAAGGGTAAATACCACAAGGACCAGCAGGGCATACACCAGCATAAGAACAAGCTTGCCCCTGCCGTGAAAGGGAATCAGACTGTCATCACGGTAGCAGAATTTCCACATCAAATAATAGAGAAGTGTCAGCATTGCCACTTCAAACAAACTTTCCGTATGCCTCAACAGATAGTTACTATTATGTTTTTTGTTCCGGTTCATATAAAATCCCGAAATCCTTCCATTTCATTAATCGTTGAGGTACTATTCTACCCGATTTTTACACATTTTGCAAATCATCGTAATTATTCATCCTGAAGATCTTATGGTTGCCATGAATTTCAGCCTTTTCTCCACACCATCTTATTCACAACACCCACATAAGACTGAATGATCCGAACCACCTTGTCCGACACATTTGCATCCACATAATCTGGTACAGGGATACCATTGTCGCCATTTCCAACCATCTCTACTGCCAGGTCTACAGACTGCAGCAATCCCACCGTATCTATACCTGATAATACAAAACATCCCTTGTCCAAGGCCTCCGGACGCTCCGTAGATGTACGTATGCACACCGCCGGAATCGGATGTCCAATGGATGTGTAAAATGAAGATTCCTCCGGCAGTGTCCCTGAGTCTGAAACCACGCAGAATGCATTCATCTGCAGACAGTTATAATCATGGAAGCCCATAGGTTCATGAGCGATCACACGCCTATCCAATGAAAACTTCCCTTCCGAAGTCATCTGTTCAAGACGTTTTCTGGAACGGGGATGACAAGAATAAAGTATAGGCAAATCGTATTTATCTGCCATTGCATTAATTGCATTAAACAGAGACAGGAAATTCTTCTCCGTATCAATATTTTCCTCACGGTGTGCAGAAAGCAGTATATACTTTCCCTTTTCGATAGCTGTTCCGGTCTCGTCAGACACCCTCTTATGCACATCCGATGCCTGTATAGCTTCCAGATTATTACTCAACACCTCTGCCATGGGGCTTCCTGTCACATATGTCCGTTCCTTAGGCAGCCCGCAGTCAGCCAGATAGCGTCTTGCATGCTCAGAATAGGCCAGATTCACATCCGAGATGATATCCACGATACGGCGGTTAGTCTCCTCCGGCAGGCATTCATCCTTGCAGCGGTTTCCAGCCTCCATATGGAAGATGGGGATATGAAGCCTCTTGGCCCCGATTACCGACAGGCAGGAATTGGTATCACCCAGTACCAGCACCGCATCAGGCTTAGTTGCCACCATTGCCTTGTAGGATCTGTCAATTATATTCCCCATGGTGGCTCCCAGGTCTTCACCCACTGCATCCATATACAATTCAGGAGCAGCAAGGCCCAAATCCTTAAAGAAAATACCATTGAGATTATAATCATAATTCTGCCCTGTATGCCAGAGCTGTGTGTCAAAGTACTTCCGGCACTTTGTAATCACCGCTGCCAGACGGATGATCTCAGGGCGTGTACCCACTATGATTGCCAGTTTTATCTTTCCGTTATTCTTCCATTCAGGATATCCCATATCTATGCCTCTCAATCCATTGTACATAAAACAAGTAATCCCCCACCTTCGTGGGGGATACCACATCTTCAAACATTTCCCTTCTCAGGATTTATCTTCTCATCCCCGTCCCGGTCCACCTGCTCGTAAAAGGTGTCAGGATGGCCCGGATCAAAGCTCTCATTCGCCCACATGACTGTCACAAGATCCTGTGTAGGACTTAAATTAATAATATTATGAGTATAGCCCGGCAACAACTGCACCGCCTTCATCTGCTCGCCGGTTACCTCAAATTCAATTACAGGATAACCCTTACCTGTCTCGGGATCGATTCCTATCCTCCGCTCCTGTATCAGACCATGCCCGGATACCACTATGAAAAGTTCCCACTTGCTATTGTGCCAGTGCTCACCTCTCGTGATCCCCGGCTTCGCAACATTGACAGATACCTGACCATGGTCTGCCGTCCGTATCAGTTCTGTAAATACGCCCCGGTTGTCCACATTAGACTTAAAGCGGTAGCTCATCTTCTCTGCCGGCAGATAGGACAGATAGGTGCTGTACAGCTTCTTTGCAAAGGACCCCTCCGGAATAGACGGCAGGTACAAGCTTACAGGCATATCCTTAAAGGACTGCAGCTGATCCACAATCTCCCCTAAGGTAACATGATGGGATGTGGGCACATGGCAGTACATTCCGTCATTTTTTCCCACCGGAATCACGCTATCTGCACCATCAGCACTGCTTTCGTACTCACATCTATGCTCCTTCCCCTCTAAAGCATCCAGCATCTCCTCAATCAGGTCATCGATATATACCAAATCCAGTTCAGTACTCCGGTCATTTACTGTATACTCCAGGTCATTTGCCACTGCATTGCAGAAAGTAGCCACGGCAGAATTATAATTCGGCTTGCACCACTTACCGAAAAGATTAGGGAATCGGTAGACCAGTACCTTCGCCCCGGTTTCTTTGCCATATTCAAAGAACAATTCCTCTCCCGCAAGCTTACTTTTACCATACTCCGAGCCCGCATACCGTCCTGTCAGACTCGCCTGTATAGATGATGAAAGCATCACAGGGCAGGTATTATTATACTTCCTCAGGGTATCCAGCAGTATCGAAGCAAAACCGAAATTTCCTTCCATGAACTCATTCTGATCCTTCGGGCGGTTGACACCTGCAAGATTAAAAACAAAATCCGCCTTGCTGCAGGCCTTCTCCAGCGATTCCTGTGAAGAACCTATATCATAACCATATATCTCCGTAATCAGCAGATTGGGTCTGGTATGATTCTTCCCATCCCGTATTTCCTTCAGGTTCCAAACCAGATTCCTGCCCACAAATCCATTACTTCCTGTAACCAATACTCTCATTATCTATGCCTCCACAGCATGGGGACGACCTTCCAATTCTTCCTTCACATAATCCGTTGCCATGATCTTCTTAACCACACCATCAACATCGAGCCGATTTGTGTTATGACTAGTATAGGCTTCATCCCCTTCTGTCAATACATCGCCGTCTACATAGAATTTATCATAGTTCAAGCTACGTCCGTCCGGGGCAATCCTAAAATAATTCCCCATGTCCACAGACCGCAGTCTCTCCTCTCTGGTCATCAGAGTCTCATAAAGCTTTTCCCCATGACGAGTACCTATAATCTTCTTTTCAGTCTCACCAAAGACCTTCATAACACCATCCGCAAGATCACCAATAGTTGATGCGTCAGCCTTCTGAATAAACAAATCCCCAGGCTCAGCATGCTCGAAAGCAAATGCCACCAAATCCACGGCCTCGTCAAGATTCATCAAGAAGCGTGTCATATTTGGATCCGTAATAGTAATAGGACGCTTATTCTTAATCTGATCTATAAATAGAGGAATTACGGATCCTCTGCTACACATCACATTTCCATATCGAGTACACGAAAGCACTGTGCCACCACGCTCAAATGCCTTTTGCGCCCGTGCCTGCACCACCTTTTCACCTACAGCTTTTGTCATCCCCATGGAGTTTATAGGATATGCAGCCTTATCCGTCGATAGAAAGACAACCCGCTCAACACCATTCTCCACAGCAGCCGTAATCACATTGTCCGTCCCCATAATATTTGTCTTTACAGCTTCCATAGGGAAAAATTCACAAGACGGAACCTCCTTAAGAGCCGCAGCATGAAAAACATAATGTGCTCCATGCATCACATCACGAACAGAATCCAGATTTCGGACATCTCCAATATAGAACTGAACCTTCCCCGCATAATCAGGATGTTTTGCCTGAAGGATATGCCTCATCATGTCCTGCTTCTTCTCATCACGAGAAATGATGCGGATTTCTGCGATATCAGTTGTCAGAAAGTGCTTTAACACAGTTGATCCGAATGAGCCTGTCCCTCCTGTTATTACTAATGTTTTCCCCTTAAATGATTCTGTAATGCTTAACATTTTATCCTCCGCTTATTTTATATGCACATTTTTAAATATTTTTCTTTTTTACAGTGCAATCCGCGTATATTCTATACCATTTTGCAAACTCTCTCAATCCGGTTCGCAAATCAGTTCCAGGCCTAAATCCATAATCCTCTTCCAAACCAGTGCAATCTGCATATGTAACAGGAACATCTCCAGGCTGCATTGGCACAAGATTAATGTGGGAATCTATATCATATCTCCCATCAAGAACTCCGGCTAAAATCAGTTCATCGCCCAAAATATGTACAAAATCCATTAGATTCTCCGGCTTACCGCCGCCTATATTATAAACTGCATATGGCGGTATGGGCAAACCATCTTCACCTTCTTCTCTCCGAGGAGCACCTTGCATAACTCTAACAATTCCTTCAACAATATCATCTATGTAGGTAAAATCACGCTTACAATTTCCATAATTAAAAATATCTATTTGTTCTCCCGCCCTAAACTGCTCAGCAAACTTGAAATAGGCCATATCAGGCCGTCCTGCCGGACCATAGACTGTAAAAAATCTGAGTCCGGTTGATGGAATGTTATATAGCTTTGAATAACTATATGCCAATAACTCATCACTCTTTTTTGTTGCAGCATAGAGACTGACAGGATGATCCACACAGTCCTCTGTACTGAATGGAACTTTTTTATTATTACCATAAACAGAGGAACTCGACGCAAACACTAAATGTTCCACCCCTTTTGCTCCATCATCATATGAATGCCTGACCGCTTCCAGAATATTGTAGAAACCGATAATATTGCTTTCGATATACGCATCAGGGTGTTCAATGCTATATCTTACCCCTGCTTGTGCAGCAAGATTGACCACAATATCAAAGTGGTACTGATCAAACAGGTTTGCAATAAGATTTTTGTCAGATATAGACCCCTTGATAAAAATGTGTTTATTTCGACTGGTGGCAACAACTTTGTTAATCTGTGACAAACGATATTCCTTCAGCTCTATATCATAATAATTGTTCATATTATCCAAAGAAACAATCGTCCCACCATCAATCGAAGAGAGTAAGCGAAGCACCAAATTGGCCCCAATAAACCCCGGCGATCCAGTAACCAAAATATTTTTTTTATTTAAATCCACATTTTGTTTTTCCATTTTTTATAAGTAATTCTCAAAATCTATAATAAGTCCAGTCCAAAATCGACAATCACTATGTTTTAATAACATCTCTGTTACTTTGGAATCATCCCTTCAATTTTCTCTAAAAACTTTATTGGAGAATAATCATTGTTATAGCAATATTTCTCATCATAATTATCCAAAATACTCTTCGTAATACCGTCAATATCATCAAAAATGTGCATCTTCTGCGTGTTGTAAAAATCAAAATCGACGATCTTTTTATTATCGGTAATTATATTTTTATTATATACTACAGCCTTTATCACTCTATCAGATAGTGCATCGACTCCGTGAGATTTTAATTCGAGAACAACTTTGGATTTTATAAGATGTTCTATTGATTCATGCGGATCCATAGGTTTATTCACGAAATGAAGACCTTGCCTGCTTTTCTCTGCGCCAACATCATCAATAATCCAAAAATCACACGACATGCCAATAGAACTAAGCCGTTCATAGATTTTTATGAGTTTCTGTGTCCTACCTTTCGACTGTCCAATAAAAACAACATCACTTATTATATCATTACCAGTATCGAATCCCTCTTTTTTTGAGTAAACAAGGGGATAATAATCCAGTCCATGCTCTTTTGCAAAATTCTTATCGAATATGAACATTCTGTCATAAACTTTTTTCATATCTTCTAAAGGAAGTTTACGGGCAGAATTAATGTCTGTCAGATACGCAACATGATATGAACTAGGATTATTATCTTTTATTCTTTGAACATAGCCAGATTTATACATAAAATAAATCCATGGGTTTCCATAGATGTAGCAATCTCCGGCATATTCCTGGCCAATGTAAATAGACCTCCATATTTTCCACCCCGGAAGCCATTTCAGTCTATTCATATGCACTCTCGAAAAAAAATAGAAAAATCTACTTTTTATCGGATACTGAATATACTTAACATTTTGAAGATGCTTTATTTCATCAAACAATGCATCCGTAGCTTCAAATGTTGGACCATATATAACAAATGAAATCAACTTCTCTCCACCCTAACAGATTATAATGAACCCACCTTTCGTTAATGCGTGGATCTAATATATTTCAATCCCGCCTAAACAAATCCTTAGTATACACCTTCTCCTTCACATCATCCAGCACCCTTAAGGTAGTATCAACTATGACACATCTTTTGTGACTAGTGCCTTTATTCCAGGAGAACTATCAATCTCCTTTCGGAATTGCATTATCTAACTTTAATCCTTCATACTTTTCCTCAATCAAGTAGTCACAACCAAATAGATTAAATCCTATATTTTTTCCCCGCATTTCAATAAGTCGTTTCTCAGTCTCAATAAGTCTGTCATACGAGATTATTCTCACAGTATTATTAAATGTCAATGCTCTTCTCTTATCATTAAGATCTTTTCTCCTTCCTATAATGACTGCTGTAAAAACATTGAATCTTAGATTATCTATAAAGTCTTCATCAAAATCTGGATACTTATTTACAACTTCTTTTAATAGCAATTCTTTGAAGTAATCCATATGTTTCTCTATCCAGTCTTTATACCAAGTAACCTGATCTATAGCATTCTTAAGTTCTGCACTTATTGTATCATCTTGATTAAACCGCCTTGCTGTAGGTAACTTTAAATCAACAACATATACTTCAAAACTATCAGATTGACCTGTTATTACTATGAAATCAGGGATGTAGTCCGCTCCAAACCTCTTACTTTTTAACCTAATAAAGTTTTCTATATGTTGTTGTATTTTTTCTTCTATCGTTTCGAAACATACAAAACATGTTGGATATGGTATACCTTGTATGCTCAGATTTAAGGGTTCCACTTCCTAATCGAAAACCTAAAGCAGTGAAATCAGCATAAATACTGAGGATGTGGGTGATTTTCACCCACCATTACCCATGAAGAGCCAATATTCAACGTTGAAAACTAAACTCACCCATTTTTTCAGCGCGTCTTTCAGCATATTCAAGAATTACAATGTCTGCACCACTGTTTATTAATTGCTCTATTTGTAATGCGCTTCTCTCTTCCACTTCTACATTTTGGAAATCAGAAGCCAAGAAAGGGCCAAGTTGCTTTCTAAATGAATCACCTACTAGAAACACTTTTTTGGGTATAACATTATCTTTTTCATAAAATGTACCATCATTCAGCTGGTACTCGGGTACTATATACTGTTCTTCAGGTTCTAATAACTGTGCAATATTAAGCATCTTAGAAAGATCACCGATATTAGAATACTCTGACACTCCATAGCTTGTATATGCGACCAAGGGTTTACCACAAATTATCCTTTCTAATTCCTGTGTAGCAACCACTGCCCCTAGTGCATTCCAATGGGTATCATATTTTCTATAAAGTCTAACTGATTCATCATTTTCAGCCAATTCTACCATCAGTTCCTTGGGATACACTACGTTAATTCCTGCATTTTTTAAACGTTCAACTAGCACATCACAACTTGCATCACCTTCACATCTTTTTATTTCCTTGGGCATATATTGCGAATACACTTCTTCCTTGTTCGGAACAATCAACAGAACAAAATCCATTCCTAATGATTCAATATACTCTTTTTGTGCAACAGTGTTATTTATTATATTTTGCAGTTCTTCTTCATCATATACTTTCGTCCTCTTATATTCAGTCAGGGTGCTTCCATCCATTTTTGCTTCACTATTATAAAAAAGCCATCCATCATTACCTAAAACTACTGACTCAACCCCAGAATCATTAAATATCTTAAATAATATCGCATTATAAGCAAAAACCAAGTTTTGCTTAAACGGAATATTATCCTCATAGTATGCAGAATACTGTGATGGGAACTCATCAATTGTATCCGCTGAAAAAACAGGCTTCTCTATAAGAGTTCTATTTTCCGTACTTTCCCCCTCACCCCTGCAACACATAAACAATATCGCAGGTATATAGAATAAACTAAAAAAACAAATTATCCACACTATATCACTAACACATATTTTTGTTTTCTTCATACTTTATTATTACCTGTTAAAACTGAAAGTATATAAATGGATTGTATGTATTTCCGGATAAAATGAGTATCGTCAATATTACTATAACAAATTGCCATAACCTTGTTAATAAAATCGAAACATAACCTGCAGTATTGATTTTTCTATATAGCGACTGTAATGGCCCAGCTAATGCAACACCTACAATAATACATAATATATCTGAATTCCTTATTAGTTCTACCATATTATAATCTGATATGGCATATTTCCACGGAAGCAACATCCTTTCTAGCCATTTTAACGAATATATCAAAGAATCATTTCTAAAGATAACTAATCCGAAATTAACCATTAATTGGGCATAAACAAAGCCTATCAAATTGTTCCACTTACTCTTATCTGTATCCCTATAAAAAAGGCGTTCTAAAACAATTAGTACTCCATGAAATATACCCCATATGAAAAAAGTAATATTTGCACCATGCCATATCCCTGTAATTGCAAAAACCACTAAAAGATTAATACTCGTTCTAAACTGTCCTTTTCTATTTCCACCTAATGGAATATACACATACTCTCTAAACCAGCTCCCCAAAGAAATATGCCATCTTCTCCAAAACTCCGATATTGACTTTGATAGATGTGGAAAAGAAAAATTCTCTTTGAAATCAAATCCAAACATTTTTCCCAATCCTATTGCCATATCAGAATAACCGGAAAAATCATAATATAATTGTAGTGTAAAACAAATTGATCCTAGCCAAGCCATCCCTCCTGTCATCTGATCCAAACCAATAGTGTCGATTCTATCAACCACCGCTCCAAGATTATTTGCAAGTATCACCTTTTTTCCCAGACCATATGAAAAACGGCTTATCCCTTCAATCAGTTGGTCTTTACTGTACTTTCTTGATTGTATCTGATAATTTATATCTACATACCGAACTATAGGACCTGCAATCAACTGTGGGAAAAAAGATATATACAAACCAAGTGAGATTATATTTTTCTGTGCAGGATACTTCCCTTTGTACAAATCCACCAGATAAGAAATTGCTTGTAACGTATAGAAAGAAATGCCAATAGGTAAAGATATATCGGGCACCCAATTTTCAGCCTCCCCCACAAATGTCTCTATTATCAATCCTGACACAAAGGTAAAATACTTGAAAAAAAACAATAACCCCAAATTTAGTAGAAGTCCAAGTATAAGAAGAACCGTCTTTTTTGAGCCTACCGTTGTCCCTATAAATATACCTATAATATAATTCACAAAAATCGATATTATCATTAAAATGATATATCTAGGCTCCCCCCACGCATAAAAAATAAGGCTACCAACAAGAAGCCATGTATTTTTTAAACTGTTAGGGCACAAATAGTATCCCAAAAAAACAATCGGAAAAAACAGCCATAAAAAAACAAATGAACTAAATACCATCAGCTTTTACCCAGGCAAATCAATGCTTAATATATTGTTTCAATTTCCAGATTCTAACTCTCATTCTATTATTATAAACATACTTCTGGAACAATAATTTCAGAGTGGGTTTTTTTGCCCACTTTTTACATAATTCTGGGTAATTCATGTTTTTTAAATCCTCCATAAATATATCATATGAAGGATGTACCGTCTTTTCTATAAGACCTGGTCTCTGATATTTCCTCATTCTATCATATTCAACCTCATGACCAATCATATAATTTCTTGCTTTTTCAAAAGTTTCAATTCCTTTCTCGCTATTGCATATAATCCATGAGCTTCCTGATCCATCATCATATAAATCGGGGTATTCCTTATCTAACCCCCACAAATCAGAAAGTGTAATATCCGCTGTTCTTTTCTTGGTAACAAATTGACATTTATTGCATGATGGCCTTGACATCAATCTTTGAAGAAAAATAGAATAAAAGTTACTAAACCATCTTGCAGTAATAATCCTCTTTCCAGTTTCTAATTCTACCAATGTTGGTTGATCATCCCATTTGTTCTTATTTGTAAATCTATAATTAAAAGATTTTATACTCGATCCATATTTTATATTGCACCACTCTTCATACTTTTTCATAAATAATGCTGATGGAATCCCCGTACAAAGGACTTCTACAGTGAGTAACCTACTTGTATCTGTTTTGCCTAAGAATTTTATTAATCCAGCTATCTGACATGGCGTTCCTGAAAAAACAACATATTTTTTTTTATCCAAAAAAACTTTTACTTGTTTATATGATTCGCCAATCTCACTCTGACCATATTTAGATGAATTAAAAATATTTATATTATTTATATTCTCAACATATGTATGATATATTTTCAACCGATCCGACGTACTTCCAAAAAACACACAATCCCTTTTCATTGCATATGCTTTACAAATAGCTGAAAAGGCACCGCCAGATGTTGATTTTTCTCTTATACCTTTGTCAATACAATATCCACCATATGAAAATAATGGTTCGTACTGTTTTTGTATTTGTCCTTCAAACATACATACATTTATGCATTTATTACATGAAATACATTTGTCCTTATCAACTCTAGGATAAACAAATCCATATTCATCAATTGTCATAGAAATGGCTGAACACGGACAGTTCTGTGCACAGCCACCACAAGCTACACATTCACTTTTACTGCCATTCGATAGATATCCATGCATATACAATACTCCAATAAATCATTTTCTTAATTAGATACTTCTATTCAAAATTATATGATAATGATATTAATGAATCAACGAGAAAATCTCTTGATAATGTTCTCTCTTTTATTAACACTTTATTGACTATGTCATAATCTATATCCGTAATCTCATCTTCGCTAACACAACCATTTATTTTTCTGTCAGAAAGGCCTAGAAGGGTAAGCAATTCATCAATCTTAATATCACCATGTATTCTAGAAAAAACATAAAAATTTTTATTCATCAAAATAGAGAAGATAGTTCCATGTAAGGAATTCGTAATCACATAATCAGCATTATAGATAAGTGATAGAAATTCCTCCACACCCGCAGAATACATTAATATATGTTTCATAGAATGTCTAATATCTAAACTAATTTCTACTATCTGTAAGTTTCTTTCTCTTGATATAATCTCCGCCATCTTATATAAATTCTCATCATATCGCCTCGAGTAAATCAGCAAATATGGTGTGCCTATCAATCTCACCGACATGATTCTTTTATAATCTTCAACACTCAATAAGAGCGTAGGATCCAACACCCTTTTTACAGAAACATTAACATGATTTGAAATATTTAATAACTCTGTAGACTCTCTAATACCAATCGCCTTATAGTTCTTCATCAATTCAAGCATTATCATCCTTTGATCATCCGTGAAAATGGTTTCACCAAAACTTGCAGCATATGAAACTGTATATGTCTGCTTCATACATTCATGATTACCATAAAATGCATCATCAAAAGTCTTAAAATATTCATAGCTCCATATTGCATCACTGCCACATACATAACCACTCAAATTTTCATCATTCAATGTATTATTAAAGTTTTCGCCATAGTATGTCACACTTGTATAGTGGTAATACTCTCTAATAAATTTTCTTATTTTTCTTTCATTTTCTCTTATATCCTCAGCCAAGAATTCACAGGCTCTATATAAATCCGAGTCCTTATCTTTAATTATAGCCAATGGATTTGAAGGTTCACTATTCCTGAATAAATCTGGACAATAATCAATAATGACAGGTTCAAGATTTAAACTAGTCTTTATTGCTTCTTGAAGTGCATATGTCTGTAAGATAGAACCATAATTTGAATAATTATAGTGTAAATTATAGCTTACAATACCCACTTTGTTCATCAACACAACTCTCCTATTTTTACCATTCTTACAGTTCAGACAATTTTATAAGAACACTTTCCTCAATATATGGATATTGATTATGCATAGTCTCACCAAATCGCGTCTTTGGATACGCATATGTTTTGTCGTTCATAATCAGTTCAATAAGCCATGCATCATTATCACATATTATTGATTTTAAAAAATCAATATTCCAACTCATACGCTCAGATATGTTCAATGCTACACTCTTAATACCATATGCTTTAGCCACTTTAACAAAATTAGGTGTCTTATACCCATATTTATTTGTTGCTCCAAAATACCTATGATTAAATAATCCCTCCTGCTGCTGTCTAATCAAGCCAAGCGAACTATTATTCAATACAAATATCTTAAGTGGTATTCCTTCACAAACAACCCACTGCAATTCCTGGATATTCATTTGCAGTGATCCATCACCTACAAAACAATAATGATAGTATCTATCATCAAATGAAGTTCCTATAGCTGCCGGCAACGCAAACCCCATTGCTCCATGACCACCCGAAAAAAGAATTCTTTGATTTTGCTTGACATTAAAAGACTGAGCCACCCAAATCTGATGCTGTCCAACATCACATGATATGGTAGAATTATCTGGAATAAGATCGCTAATCAAATCTATAGCTTCATTTGGTTCCCGATAAGCCTTACCTGCATCCACATTAAAGAGATGCGTTTTTATTTCTTTACATGTATTATTCCATACAGTAAAATCAAAGCTACTATTTCGATTTATAAGTTCTTCAATAACCATGTTACCGTCAAGACATATATTTACATCGTCATTGTGAACTTTTTGGCCCAACTCACCTTCGTCTATATCGATCCTAATTATCTGAGCTTTTGGGGCAAATCCCTTTCTGTCCAAGCCTATCTGTCGTGCACATAACTTTGCGCCAATGGATACTATCAAATCTGCCTTTAAATTCAAAATATAATTCGCATACCTTTGACCATAAGCGTACCCCAAAAAGCCATATCGATAAGCACTCGATATATCTATCAGGTCCATTGAAATCATTGTAGTAATTGTAGGAATTCTAAACTTTTCTACCAATATCTTGGCGTTGTTCCTAGTTCTATCATCAATGTTTACGCCGTTTCCGAGTACCAGCACAGGATGTTTAGATTGTTTTATTCTATCAATAACTAAATCACAAACCTTAGCAACCTCGCTCTGTTTTGTAACACACACTGAAGACTGAATTTTCGTTGTCTTGATATCAATATCAAGACTCTTTTTTTGTATATCCATCGGAAGATCAATTAACACCGGACCTCTTCTACCTTCCATTATGATGTCAATCGCTTTGGGCAAAATTTCTATAATATCCTCGGCCTTTTTTACTTGAACAGCCCACTTCGTGATAGGTTTTGTTATACCAACTATATCTGTTTCCTGAAATCCTTGCTGTCGGATATTACTATTTGATGTATATTCGGATAGATTCAATTGCCCCGTAAAAAATAGAATCGGTACAGAATCATAATATGCATCTGCTATTCCCTGTATAAGATTAATGGCTCCAGGTCCACTTGTCGAATATGCGACTGAAGGCTGGCCGGTCGATTTAGAATATCCACAGGCCGCAAGCGAAGCACCCTGCTCATTGTAACAGACATGATTAAACACATTTTCTTCTCTACCTATAGCATCAACGAAATACGCAATCATAGTACCTTGATACCCAAAAAAATGCTCTATTCCATAGTCTTTTAAGTATTTAACTATATATTCTGATACATTCATAGCCTCATCCTCATATTATATACTAATATACTTCCGAGCATAAAACTCTTCCATTATTTTAGAAATAGCAACCGAAATATCCTGACTCACAGAATCAAATTTTCTTCCACTCTCTATAGATTTTATAAACTTGACTATTTCATATCTAATTCCCTCCCCCTCTAATTGATAAAAATATCTACGATTATCAACGGAATTTTCATACCTAATTTCAAAATAATCCGTTTTCCACCACGGTGCAGGTACAAACAGATATCCATTTGTTCCAGAAACAATCATTTCGCCCTCAGATTTCACACCTTTACCTACCTTCATAGAAGCAACTGCATGAGAATAATGAAAATCTATCTTGGTAAATGAATCAAATAGCCTTTCTTCATCCGTAATATTAGAGTAGATAAACTTTTCCTTATAATCACATCCTAAAATTTGAAAAATAGGAAGCAAACATTTAGCCCCCCATGACTCAATGCTATTCCATCGTTCGAAGTTGCTTATTCCCTTATTATAATATGCCTCGTTCAAGCTAGTACATGTTGTATCAACAGAATATATATCACCTATCTTTCCGGATTTTAGAAGCAAGAGCAATCTTGAATAAGCTGTACAATAAGCTGTCTTGTTTCCTTCAAACAAAATCAAATCATTAGCACCAGCATAATGATATAGTTCTTTAGTTTGTTCTGCGTTAATTGTAATAGGACTTTCGCACAAAACATGTTTTCCTTTCATCAGCGCTTTTTTCACATATTCATAGTGTGATGATGGGCACGATGATATATAAACTGCATCTACTTCTTCGAGTAGATCATCATATGAATCTAAAATATGTTTATCTAATTTAAGAGAATACGGTAAAAATGATGGGTATTTAGAGAATATCGCAGTAACATTAGCTCCATTTACAAACTCACATTCTCTATCAAATTTATCAAGAGCGAGAGACTCACCGACAATTCCAAAATTCACATGATTGTTTTGTGTCCTGATATCAGAACTAGAAACACCTTCTGTCCGCTCCAAATAAACCACCTTACAATACTCATTCAAATAATCAAACAAGCCTCTCCAATCTGAGCCTACTGTGAATATATCAACTTCATACTTTAATATATCATCAATTTTTTGCCCTTCGTACTCTTCTACAATCACCTCATCTGCGATTCGCAGTTTTTTTACAGCCTCCAATCGCTCGTTAAGGCTTTGTTGAACATTCAATTTGCCTCTTGTTTTATCATAGTCATCAGATGTCACTCCAACAATCAAATAATCACCTAACGACTTCGCCCTCTCCAGTAACCTTATATGTCCATAATGAAGCAAATCAAATGTTCCATATGTTATTATCTTTATCATAAACAACCTTTCATTAGAGATGTACTCTTTGTTCCGTTATCTTATAAATTATAAAAAAGATATTGATGATTACTGTAACCTTTACTGAAAACAGTTTACGCATTCTTTATATCTTGCCATATAATATCTATTGAGTTTTTATCGTTATAGTATAATTTTCTGACCGACATATATTTTTCATCCGGATGATATGTGTCAAACAGCAAACTTTCAATACACTTTTCTAAATCAAAAATCGATTTTACCTTAGGTCCGCACATAATCTCATTAGGATCACGTTGAAATCCCACATCTTTCTTTAAATATTCATCATAATCTGGCACGTAATATATAATCGGTTTATAATAGTATATAGCATCTCCTGCAACTGACGAGTAATCTGTTATCATAAGAGTCATCATCGGTATGATGGTGTTAATATCAAACTCTGCTGGTAAATTTATAATATTTCCATCTATATGAGGTTCACTGCAATTAACATTACTAGCGCTATGCCCTTTTTGGATCCACAAAATATTATTTTTTTCCAAGTAAGACTTTAACTCAGTCGAAGCCTTATTGAAATCAAAATCTTTACTCGCCATTGACCTAAAGGTTGGCACATATATAATCGAATATTTATATTGCTTAATAATATTAAGCATTTGCTTTTCTACAGGAAGATATCGTATTACCCCAGTTACCCTTGGAAAACCAGTTTCAATTAACCTAGATTTTGGCAATAGAAACAACCCTCTCAAAAGGTCTGTCCTATAAGGAGTTGTGGACAAATAATAGCAGTCCCCCCAACCGCCAGGTCTGTTGAAAAATTTACGATACAATTGAGATTTGGTTCGAAACAATTCCTTCAGCCGTATCATTACAGGATGTTTGCTCGTTGCTTCTCTATATTCAGGAGTTTTAGCTCCTGCGCCTTTTGCGCCAATAAGCCCATGCCATACATTTATCTTCTTTGCTCGCCATGAATACTGCCCCTCTATGTCACCTAATAGTATTCTTGAACTTCCATCCGCATAACGTAATGTCATGCTAGCTTCATTAGTGCAAATCATATGATACTTAGCTATTTTATGATATCTAATGGATTCCTTGGTTCCAAACAGATATGACTCATACCCCATCTCATTAAGTTGATTACATACTTTCTCATTTGCTGTAACCCACACCACATGAGTTAGACCTAAAGCAGATTTATTTTCCGACAGATACTGATACAAATAACGGCTATTATCTGCAAACTTATCCCCGAACCAAGCCCCGACAAGTACTACAGACGAATCTTTCTTCCAAAATAAGGATCTGATGGCCATAGCCAAATTTGACACAATAACTTTTAACTTTTCTATAATTCTATTCATTCACTTTATTCCTTTTTAGCCTTCCTGTAAAATTTATAAAATATTCGGTCACGACCTTTTCTTTCATTACAAGTAATAAGAAGCCATATAACAATATTGATCCAGCTATCTTAATCCCTATAGAAATCCATTCATTGATATCCATTCTACCAATAACAAAAAGATAAAATCCTATTACAGTACCACCTAGCAAAATTTTCCATAAATCATTCAAAATTCCGACTAATTTAAAATACTTTCGACTCATTATTATATAAACTACCATTACCACTAGTTCACTAAAAACAGAGGCCAAAGCCGCCCCAATTTCGCTATAATTTGGTATTAGCAAATAGTTGCCTATTATATTTACAATTGCACCTACTCCAACAGGTATCATCATAAGCTTCTCTAGACCAGTCACTAGCATCACGCGAGACCCAAGCAAATATCCGATAGGAGATATAAGCAATAACAAAGAAAGCAATTTTAACACCGCCGCAGATGCTATATATAATTCTCCATATAATTTCACAAGAAGAAAATCTGCTGTGAAATACAATCCAATAATCATAGGTAATCCACAAAGAAGAATTAACTCAAGTCCTTTTGATAAAAGCAGGTTAAAATCAGATAATCTCTTCTCTTTATAGTAATACGATATTCTAGGAACTAAAACTATAGTAAAAGTGTTTACAACTTGTAGAAGTATCGCTTCAATAGAACGACCATATTTATAAAATGCAATACTATCTTTATTACATATGAAGTTCATCATTGTGATATCTATAAGTGAATACAGTTCGATAGCCAAATTCACAACAACCAAAAAAAATATTGGTTTTAAATGTCTCTTAAAAACAAGTCCCTTTAACGTAAATGTTACAAATTTCGGTGCGCAAACCATATCAACTATATAATTCCCTGCCGTTCCAACAACTGTTACCAAAGCATAGAATATCACGTCATTTTCTGACTTAACAAATATAATCAAAAATATAAATGCTACACCCTTAAAAATCAGATTACGGATGGAAATAAACTTAAATTCCTCCAATCCGCCAAATAACCAATTAATATTAAAAGCATTTAAAGCAATAGAGAGTCCTGTTACAATGTATAATGCAATCTCATTTTTATAGGATTGAACAGAAAATATGATTACTAAATAAACACACAGAAACGATACGGTAGATATCAGATTAATTATATACAATTCCGAAAACATGCGACTTCTTTCTACATGATTGTTCCGCAATTTGCTGATTTCTCTCAGACCATAGGTAGGAATGCCAAGATATGCCAAAATAACGAAATACTGAGCAAGATTTTGCGCCGCAGCCACCTCGCCGATATTCTCTGGTAAAAGTACATGAGATACATATATACCAGTCATAAAAGGAAATGCAATATTTAGCACATTATATATGAGATAATACAAACCACTTTTTGATAAAGAAGAGTCAGACATACAACCTCGACCCGCAGCTAATTTGCTGCCACGGTACAAAACTTCTATATTTTGCCTTTAATATCGCTCTTTTGTTGATCCATATTCGTAATTGCAACAATAGTCAATAACATGTGTGGTGCAAAAATTATGTAGTGATAAAACAAAAATGAAAGTAACATTGCAACAATTCCTGCCATACAAATCATATCTACTTGTTTGCTTTCTTTTTTCTTATCCCGCATACTATAGAATCTGTATGCGCCAATAATACATGTAAAAAACAAAATAAAACCTATAAATCCTGTATCCAATAAATAATCTATATAGGTATTTTCAACATCATATAATCCAGCTTGCGTAAAACCTATTTTTGATGCAATTTCATTATTATACATATATCCGAAAACAGATGTCCCAAAACCGAGACCAGAAAAAATAAAAATTCCCAGTCTAATAATTGCCTTAGGGCAATACCTCAAATAATCCATTCTAGGACCACCAGTACTATTACTTGAAAAATAGGTCTCCATCGCTCTTGAATAAAACAACTGCGTTGCCTTTCCAAATGAACTCTGAATCGTATCTCGAAAATAGACAACTCCTATAACTAATAACACACAAAGTCCACATAAACCAAGTGTTTGCCTTAATCCTATCTTAAAGTTCATGTTTGCTTGTTTCAGCCACTTGAAAAATTCAACAACAATAATAATTAATGAACAAATCGCGCCTGTTGTTGACGCACTACCGACTATCCCAGCTAATGCAATTAAAAAAACTGTTAGATTCCTTTTTTTTATTGAATAATATACAAGAAAAGGACATATAAAACCCAAATGTGCTGGATCGTGATTTAGTCCCCCAGACCTATATAGTCCAGTAGACATTGGGATTGAAATTCGTTTTACACCACCATATTTAATATAGAAGGAAAATAAAGTATTATTCAGAGAAAACCCCTTTAAATACCAAATGAAGGCATCCAAAGCTGCCCATAGACAATTTACAATTGTGCCAACAATAATACCATTTGCGAGAGATTCATTATTCTCTTTCATATTTTTAGAACTCACCCACAATATAATGAATATAATATACAGCATTATTTTCGATATATATGCTGATGTAACACTTAATTCATTATATACCATACTCAATGCACATCCGACTAATACAGAGAACAATGCAAATCCTAACCAAAACAAAAGTAGCCTCGTTCCCCGATTCACTTTCACTACAAGCCTTGTATTACCTTTAAACAATACCGCTAGTTGCAAAAGAAATGCTACAGAAAAAAGAGAAACCACCCCGCCACGAAAAGGGATTGCTACAATGGGCATCGTACACAAAATCCCACAAATAAAGGGCATCAGCTTATTATTGTCTTTATTTTGCTTTTGATCTATCAACACTGTGTTCTTCAAAATTATCATTAAGAACTAATCCCTATTTTCTAGCAATCTCAAAACAAAACATCAACATCTAAAAGTGTATTGCTATATGTTGATTATTGTTTTATCCCAATCACACTCCATATACAGTCATCTTCCAGACTTCACTCACATGGTAAAAGCAATTTCATTCTAAATGCAATAGCTAAATGGTTTTCAATTAAGACGTGAATAATTCAAGTATTTTTTTTATATACCAATATAATGTCTGAAACTGCATTTCGCAAAGATGGGTAATATTTCATATTTTTCACTACAAATGACATCATATTGAAAATGTTGCCCTGCTCCAGATTATTTTTCCTATCTATCAGATAATCCAAAAATACTTCTACCTGCGTCACTCTATTACTTACATATTTTTTACAGTAATCTAAAGCCCATTTAGTGGTCAATATCGTATTGTCCACATATTTTATTCGATTATCCATTGTAAAACTTGAATTATCCGTAGTCGCACTTTCTGGATGTCTGCGAAACTTAATCAACCTTTTCCTTAATAACCATGCCCTATTTTGCATCAGTGGAATCGCCCAAAGCACTGAATCATGATCAACAACATCATCATCTAATTTATTTACTTTTTCCAACAGGCATTTTTTTATACAAAATGTACACCCGGGTCTAATTACATAAAAAAACCACTTATCAAATTTGAGATGCTGCAATCTTCCATCATTTCCATTATATCCCAGAGCTCTTTTACTTGTTCTTGCATTGCCTTCAACATAAATCTCAAAGTTTGAAACTAGGAGCTCTATGTCCTGCCTTTCAGTCATAACCCCCATCATTGTTTTTACCTTGTTGGGCATCCATATGTCATCTTGATCACATAGAAAAATGTAATCTCCTCGACATTCATTTAAAGCTTTACGAAAATTCCTTCGCCATCCTATATTTTCACCATTTTCAATAAGTCTTATCGATTCTATCTTTTTCTCATTTATATATTCATTTATTGTATTTACTGTTCCGTCTGTAGAATTGTCATCACAAATAACTATTTCATCTACTTTTAAATCTTGTCCTATTATTGAGTCAAGCATATCATTAATGTACTTTTCACCATTATATGTGGCCATTGCTACTGAAATCATTGTTGCATTCCTTCTCTCTTTGTATATTTAACAAAAATACTGCCCGGAGCAAACTTATCAAAAAAAGTCTTTCTTTGATATTTCCAATTACTTTTAAAGATACAACATAAATATTTATCAACTACAATAAACCATCTTATATTCATAGGGGTCTTCATTATTCTCTTTCCAAATTCTATCCAAGGACTAAACATGCAATGAGAGTATATGCCCCCTCTACTTTATCTAAATTCTCATTATAGAAACTTATAGGAAGGCCCCTTGTATTTTTGCCCATTCCCCATCTTTTTACACGCTTATCACCAACATGCATATCAGTACTTGGTTCACATATTAATAATACTCCCCCCGGCTTTAATACTCTTATTAGTTCTCTTAATACAATATCAGCATTCATTACATACATTAAAACACCGAAGCACGTAATTAAGTCAAAACTATTATCAGCGAACTCTAAACTTCCATCTTCTCTGGGAATATAATAACAAATTTGTTTTCCCTTTCGCTCATAATTTCTCATTTTTGTTGTAGGATCAACGATGCATACGCTATTAGCAGTCGATAACACACTATCTAACTCAGCACCTTCAGCAGCACCATACCCTAGAATATCAACATTTTTCCCTTTAAATTCACTGATATGACCATAGTATTCATTTAATGCATGATACAAATATTCACCCCTGTCGCCTGATTCAAATCCATTCTCATATGCATGATTTTCTTCATAAAACCAATTATCTGCCATTACTCCCTCCTCCCTAAAGACTTAACGATTCTTTTTTCAAAATTTATTATAAAGAATCAAAAAAAGCCAATGTCTTTTCAATTATCTTGTTTAAGTCGCTAGCAGCAATGCCATAATACAAAGGTAATCGAACAAGTCTGTCACTCTCAACTGTTGTAAACTTATCCTCACCATGAAACCTTCCAAATTTCGCCCCTGCTGGGGCACTATGGAGTGGAACATAATGAAAAACACAAAGAATATCATTTTTACGCATATACTCAATATATGCTTGCCTCGTCTCTAAGTCTTTACACTTGATATAGAACATATGAGCATTATGAATACACCCTTCAGGAATTGTTGGAAGCTCAATAACCCCTTTATCTGCCAAAGGTTTTAATGCACCCCAATATGTATTCCATGTAGCTAATCTGTTTTCATTAATCATATCAGCCACTTCTAATTGTGCCCATAAATATGCCGCATTTAAATCCGATTGAAGATAGCTATCTCCAAAGTCAACCCAATTATACTTTGCAACCTGCCCCCTAAAAAACTGGGAACGATTTGTCCCTTTCTCACGTAATATTTCAGCTTTTTCAATACGCTCCACATCATTAATTAATATTGCACCGCCCTCACCCATAGAATAATTCTTTGTTTCATGAAAAGAGAAACACCCCAAATCTCCAATTGTGCCCAGTGCTTTACCCTTATAAGTGCTCATTATACCTTGTGCAGCATCCTCAACTATTCTTAAATCATATCTACTTGCAATATCCATAATCGTATCCATCTCGCATGCTACACCAGCATAGTGAACAGGACATATAACCTTTGTTCTATCTGTAATAGCATCTTCAATTCTATTCTCATCAATGTTCATCGTATCCGGACGAATATCAACAAAAACAAGTTTTGCTCCTGCCAAAACAAATGCATTTGCTGTACTAGAAAATGTAAACGAAGGAAGAATTACTTCATCTCCCGGATTAATATTGCACAAAAACGCCGCCATATCCAATGCCGATGACCCACTAGTCGTCAGCATTGCTTTTTTTACTCCAAATCTGTGTTCTATCCATTCATCACATTTTCTTGTAAAAGGACCATCTCCACAAATTTTTTGATTTTCTACAGCCTCTTGCATATACTTAAATTCTGTTCCGACAAACGGAGGAACATTAAAATTAATCATTTCTTCTCCTTTTCAATAAGTTGGTTGAAAAACACCGAATACAATTACAATCCTTAACTTTAGATACTATTAGATGCTTCCAGCAACCTTTTGTAGTACAGCCTTCTGTCATATCGCTTTATTGCATAGTCCCTGCATTTTTGAGATAATTCTCTGCTTTTTTTACCTATATTCACAACATACTGATACATTTGATCAACATTCTTAGTTTCAACAAGTTCAACTATTTCTCTAGGACCTAGATAAGACATACCAGAAGTGTCAAAACACAACAGGGGAGTACCACATGACAATGCTTCTAGGCACGCATTAGGCATGGTATCTAACAAGCTTGGAAAAACAAATAAATCTCCTAAAGAATAATACTTTGCCAGCAATTCCTGATCTCTAACATATCCAATTGGTATGTAATTGCTGGGCAGATCTCTATTGTGATCGACATAGCCTACATGTACAAAAACATATCGTTCATCATTTTCCAATCTTCTAGCAAGCTCTGTATAATACTTGGTTCCTTTTTTTCCTTGATCTGATGGTGCGACACATATGATAATAATCTTGTCTTCTATAATGTTGAGTTCTTTTCGCAACTGCTCCGTATCCCTCGGCGCATAGAAATCTGTATCGATAGCTTCATCTATTATTTCAGTTTTTATACCACTCAGAAGAGGAGATTTCTTTCCTGCTGTAATTGTATATTCTGGTCCTACAAATACCGACTTTTCTTTTATTCTTTCATATGCATTTTTCTTCATTTGAAACATTTCTGCCGTTCGGTCAAAAAGCCAGCTACTTGGATACTCCCTTAAATAAGGACAATCTCCACATCCTTTCAAATAATTTAGGCATTTATTTGCGTAACCACATTTACCATAAAATGCATATTCTTCCGTCATAATATATACGAATGAAATACCTCTATCTGCAATATAATCAAACAACATTTTTTCATTCAAGTAGTATCCATGTAACCCAACCCCATATATAGTATTCACATTCTTTTTATCAAGATATTTTATTAATCTTTTTGTCGCAAATGTTGAAAAAGCCCCCTGATAGCCAGTCAAACGTGCTAAAAATGCATGTATATACCGTTCAATAGTATAATCAATCCTATAAGTATGTGGATCATCCAGTTTCTCCCCATATCCATAACAGAAAACTGCTTCTATTCCTTCGCCCAGAAGATAATTCAATAACCCATATGAGATTTTTCCAGTACTTTTTTCTGCTACTGAATTGATTATAGCAACTCTTTTATCAGCCTTATTCACACCTTCCTCCACAACATCTTATTTATTATCCCTACATAACTCTGGATAATCTTAATCACTTTCACACTTACATTCCTATCTACATAAGCTGGAACATCTATCGCATCATCACCATTTCTATGCATGGAAACAGCCAGGTCAACAGCCTGAAGCACTTGTTCTGTAGTTATAGTCCCAATTGTAAACACACCCTTATCCATCGCCTCAGGACGTTCTGTAGATGTCCTAATTGATACAGCCGGAAACTTGAAATATGCACCTTCTTCTGGAACCGTTCCGCTATCACTAACTACACAAAATGCATTCTTCTGAAGCTTGTTGTAATCAAAAAAACCTAACGGCTTGTGTTGAATCACACGGTTATCAAACTTAAATTCCCGATCTTCAATATACTTCTTACTCCTTGGATGACAGGAATAGAGAATCGGCATATCATAGTTCTCTGCCAGTGCATTCACTGCATTCATGAGCGAAATGAAATTTTTCTCAATATCAATATTTTCTTCTCTATGCGCAGACAAAAGGATGTACTTTCCTGCTTCCAGCCCCAGTTCTTCCAGAACTTTACTGCACTCTATCTGCTCTTTATACTTATCAAGAACCTCTGCCATAGGCGATCCTACAACATAAGTATATTCCGGCTTAACGCCGGCATCTAATATATATCTTCTCGCATGTTCCGAATAACAAAGATTCACATCACTTGTAACATCAACCACTCTGCGGATAACCTCTTCCGGAAGATTTTCATCCTTACAGCGATTTCCCGCCTCCATATGAAATACCGGAATCTTAAGACGCTTTGCACTTATAACACATAAACATGAATTTGTATCTCCAAGAACTATGAGTGCATCCGGTTTAATCTGAACCATCAGCTCGTATGATTTTGAAATAACATTTCCCATAGTCTGCCCAAGATTGTCCCCTACAACCCCAAGATAATAGTCAGGTTCACGTAATCCAAGATTTTCAAAGAATACTTTGTTTAATTCATAATCATAATTCTGCCCTGTATGAACAAGAATCTGATCAAAATACATATCCGCTTTTTTTATAATTTCAGACATTTTAATGATTTCCGGACGTGTACCCACTATTGTCATTAATCTGAGTTTCTTGACATTCATATCCTATCCTCTATTTTTATAATTTGAAATAATTAATCACAACTCATAATGTGGATACAATTCCTTATGTTCACGCATCCACTCACCTAATTCCTTTATCTGTTGTTCATAGCCAGGTATCTTATAGCTAAAGAGTTCATAATTAGTCCTTTTCAGGCTCTTATCAATCCTAAAATTTTCTTCCGGAACAATCTCTATCTGTTCAGTTCTAAGATACTTATTAAACAACATCAACATATCATACTTGCTGATTTTATCCTCCGGAACCATATTATAGAGACCATGAACACGTTGGATAGCTGCATTCTCGATAGTCTTAGCCAACTGCAGAGTAGTTTGCCCTGTCCACATTGCGTTCTTGTAGCCTTTAACTCGTCCCTTCTGTTGCATGAACCAATTAATAAGACCTATACCGTCTTTATTAGTATCCGGTCCGACAATAGACATTCTAAATGTAACATCCTTCTTGTTACTTAACTCACCAAGTGCCTTAGATCGGTCGTAGAACAACTCACCATCAGGAAAATCTGATTCAATGTAGTCACCTCTGCTTCCGCTAAACACACAGTCTGTGCTAATATGTATGATTTGTGTCCCTGTACCTTCCGTAATTTTTGCCAAAAACTGTGGCAGATAAGAGTTCAAATAAACAGCCGCCTCATGGTCATTTTCTGCAAATTTATTAAGGACACCAATACAATTTATAACAGCTCTATAATTACCATCTTTTATAATTTGCTTCAATAAATCTGTATCCCTAGCATCCCCAACAATCGTACGAACCATCTCAGATTCTTTTCGTGCAAATCCATCAACTTCGTACCCTTGCTCATTAAGATATAGGCTAATCATATGGCCTGCCATACCATTACAGCCAAGAATTAAGAATCTCATATTAATACTCCTTATCTTACCTGTCTTTTGTAATTTCATAAGTAGTGTTTAAGACATAAAACTAAAAATCATTAAAATGTACCCACTTTTTTAAACACTTCGTCCAATCTATCCATTTGTTTTTTCTTATTAAAATAAGTTATGGCATGATTCAATGCGTTGTTTCCCATCTCCTCTCTCTGTTCCTGTGATAAACCTATCATAGCCTTTATATTTTTTACAAAACCAACCAGATCTTCCGCATCAGAACACAGTCCCGCCTTTGCCTCTTTTACAACATTCTGAACTTCACCATCTGCTGATACGATTATCGGTTTCCCACATGCAAAACAACTCTGTACCTTAGCAGGAAGAGTTATAGCAAAAACATCATTTTTTGATAACGTAATCAGTAGAACATCTGCAAATGCTAGATACCGGGATATTTCCTCGGCTGGTTTACGCGATATAAAATTAAAATAATTCTCAACCTTACCCACTTTTATGGATTCCTGTAACTTTGCCAAGTAACGACCATCACCAATGATATTAAACCGAACTCGTATACCATCAGTCTTAAGCATCTCTGCCCCTCTTACAAGAATCTCTAAGCCTTGTGCATATCCAACGCTTCCAGCAAAAACCAAGTTAAAAATTCCATCCTGTGGAAGTAAATTCCCTATTGGCTTCATAGGTTTGTAAAACTCTTCTGCATACTGTGGCCAGTATTCAACTACCTTCCCACTTATGCCTCTACCTATTATTCTAGGTATAAAACTTTTTGAACACGTAAAAATCCAATCTGTATTTCTATATATGTAATCTACCATCCATTGAATAGGATTGATAATTAACTTACTATGAATACCCGTAACCGACTCAACATTTTCAGGCCATAAATCTGTAACATATAAATAATGTGGTACATGATACCTCTTTCTGTACCAAACTCCAACAAGAGCCTGCGTCATTGGTGACACTTCAAAAGTAAAAACCAAATCCGCCTTAAGATTTTGTGCTTCTTTACTGCTCACCCATTTTCTTCCGGAAAGAACAAATGAGAAATAGTTTGCCGTCATACCTACGGCATTAATCAGTCTGTTAGAACTGTTACCTCTTGCAATCAATGGAATCCTTATTATATTTACACCATTCCACTTCTCCCGAATACGATGTTTACAATCATATCCATCATAGTATTTGCCCATAGGGTAGTTTGGAATACCTGTCAATACCGTAACCTTATACCCGCGTCTTACCCACTCACTTGCCATATCATTGATACGGAATGATTCCGGATAAAAATACTGTGATACAACTAATATATGCCTTTTTTCCCCACGCCTTTTGCTCATCAATAAAATCTATATCCGTCCTTATCATCCAAAGGGCTCACCAATACAACTGTTTTTGCCTATGATTAAGACTATATTTCATACCATCATATATATCTCTCTCAATTATTTTCTCACTATGAATTTCAAGTTACTCTATTCCAATTGTTCCCAATATTTTAACATTCAGCGCAGACAATTGTTTATCTACTGCAATTATATCCCTGACTTTATTTTCTTCATACACAACACACAGTATTACAGTTTTATTCAGTTCAGCTATAGCCTCGTAACCATCAGTCTCTTCCATATCGATACAACATATTTTGGATTCCATAATATTATCTCTCTTTAATCGCTTACATAACGACTTCAGAATATCTACATTCTTTTTTCCGGCTTTTCCTATACAAACAATATCCACGTTCCCCTCGCCCATATGTTTAGAAAAAAGCGAAATACTCGCTACTGTTAGTTCAAATTTCTTTTTTTTATTTTTATCTTTTTCTTTTTTTGCCAGTACCCCAAACACCGGACGATTAGACATTACGGATAAACCTAGGATACGGCCCGCTCGACCTCTGACGATCCAGTATACAAAAGCAAAGCCTAATACAAATAATAACCCAACACACGCTCCCCCCAACGCCAGCACAACATATGACATTTTTGCAAATCGATCCAAAAAACCTTTAGGATTATTCGCCGTTAAATCATCCGCCAAAGAATCATCAACCAACACCTTATAATCGTTTTCTATCCCCTGCTGGCGCAGCATATAATTAAACAAAAGCGCAGAGTTATGGTCCAATCCCTGTGTTGCCGTTTTATAGTATGTAGTATTATTATTGTACTGTGCTATAACCGAATCCTGCTGTGATTTTAAAGTAGGTATATAATTTGTTGTAGAGTAAGCGTCGTAAAATACACAATCCACTTCCGCATCATCTACATATTGATCGACATTATACGATTCCACACCGTTTCTTACCGCTTGCAACACCGCTGACTCATCCCACTCTTCTGCTAACATGATATTAATATCAAATCTGATTATTGCCACTGCCCCGCTAGATACAATATCTTTTTTTTCTACGGTAATGACATCTGAAACATGACACTTTCCCTCATTATCACCGATAGCTTCGGACACAATCTTGCGAAAATTATCACTCAAAGATATAAAATCTGTGTACTGAGATCTTATGTAATTTGCAGCTGCCATACTAGCTGAAGACACCTCATAACTAACTGTCAATTTTTTACAATTATATGGATCTAGCTGCATAAGTACAGCTTCATTCATATACACTTTTTGCTCCTGCGTTCTTGCCACACGATCCATACATATGTCAATCTCCTGCATAGCGTCATCACTAAGCATCCCTCGCAGCTGTTCGGCTTCCACTTCACTTGTTATTTCAGTCAGCATCTCCGGATTAAACACATCTTCCTGAGAGACCTTATGTCGTGAAAACCATCCTATACCAACTGCCATCGTACCGCACAGTACACACACCAATAACACTAAATACCACTTAGTAAGAATCCTTTTTATTCCCGCCAGTAGATTAATTTCATAAAAACCTTCCATAAATAAATATATCTCCTTGTAAGCCTTATTTGTTCCCTGTCTTGAGAACCTTTTTCGCATCAAACAACAATTTTGTAGTAATCAATACGACTGTCAAATACCTTAGCAATCGATTCTCGAATAATAATGCTGATAGCAAACATCCGACAGCCCCTATCATTCCAATTAACGCTATCCTCGCATGACTAATGACTTTCTCTTTATAAATTTTTGCCTGCATGATTCCCTGACCTATAGCCAAAAACAGTGTCGAAGCTAATGTCGTATACGAGGCTGCCGTATAGCCATACTTTTTTATAAAAAAATAATTGGTTATGACATTAAAACCTGCTGCCAGCAAAGTCGCTACCATTATCAAAACGGTATGTTTCTTGTATAACAAAAAATTACCATAAATATTATATATCGAGGACAAAAATACACTTGCAAAAAGCGGTGGCATCAGATATACAGCATCGTAATAACTTCTCGTAGTAAGTATATGTATAATTTCCGGACTGAATAATACCGCAATTATTGAAATTTCCCCAAAAACAGTAATAAGCCCATAAATTTTTTTTTCAACCCTTGCAAAATCAGATATCTTTAAACTTTCAAACATTTCGGGAACTAATGCACTGTTTATAGCCCCCCATATAACCAGTGCCATCAGACTTATAGTAAAAATAGTACCATATATCCCTGCATCCGATTGCCCGCATATACGAGATATCATTATTCGGTCAGAAATATCCAGAACATTTTTTGCTAATGAGTGTATCACCAATGGCAAGCTCAATTTCAGTGCAAATATTATCATTTCTTTATCATAAACACATTTACCTTTCGCAAATATGATGATGTATATAATAAAAGAATATATAAATAAAACAGCAAACTGGGTTACGATCTTAACAGCCCCTAAATTATAAGTAACATTCCCCCTTGCAGCCGCCCAAACCCCAAAAACAGAAATCAATACCGACAGCAATGCGGATGTCGTGGACACCCAGAAGACCGCCTTATACTTATTCTCATACCTTTCCTTTGCGTACCAATAATCCATTGCCGGCTGCAAAAACATATATGCCGCCATTACCCAGATCGTAACATAAGGCAAATCAGTCAGTTCTTCCCATATAGGACTTATTAACACGCAAAAAAGCAAAAACAAACCTGCTGAAACAGAAGAAACAGCCAAACATACGGCCATATACCGGTCACGCAGCTTTTCATAGGTCACCATTGCAATATTAAACGAGCCTGACACCAGTCCCAATGAGACTACCGCATACAGAATTGTCTGCCATGACGAAAAAGTCGATGTAACTCCCATCTCACTCGTCGACAACAATCTTGTGAATACCGGGATAGTGATGAAATTCAATCCTTTAGACAGAATATTAGCTATAATATACGCTAACGATGCCTTCTCCTGAATACCTATTTTTATGGATTTAATAACCATGTATCACCAGTTCAAAAGATTATTATCAAGTACTTCACCTACAACACGCCAATGCTGAAAGGTTAAAGAATATGCAATTAAGTAAAAGACAATGCATGCATCAAACCCGATAACACGCAGATAGCTGCTTTTTTCCCTGATAAACACTTTTTTATTGATTACCACTGAAATAACTACGATAACAGGAAAAACGCTGAATCTGTAATATCTCAGAAATTCGCTGTTCAACATACATAAAGGCATAGCAAACGCAGTATATAGCAAAAACTCCCACAAATTATCCACATAATTTCTTTGAACCAGCGAATAGTTGTCCTCGTCCTTATAGACCTCAATTTTTGCATAATATACAACAACAATATTCGTAAAATATGCTAGCCAGAACAACAAAAAACCCATATTAGTGCTCGTCTCAAAATAAACAGCCTTATCCGGCAAGCCCATTACAATAAGTATCTGATTTAGTCCCGGTATCCTGTTTCCATTAGCAAATACAATGATACAAAAAATCATAATACCTGCAAAATATACTCGCAACAGTTTTTCTCGATTAATAATATTTTTAACAAGATACGGAAACAGCAATAGCAATAATGCAGACCTATGAAAAAGAACTGAAGCAATCACCCACAGCGCATAGCGTGTTTTGCTTTTATATTTCGAATAATCTGCCAACGCTACAGCAAAAAAACAATATGCGATAAACTGCCTGATTTCATTCACATCCATGAACATATTTGTCAAGGAATATAACAGCACAGCACAATGAAGATTCGCATCCAAGCCTTTTACTGCCAATAATGTCAACAACAATCCGGTGAAAAAAAATATCATCAGAAATCCCTGATAATTCAAACCGATGAAGTAAACAATTCGGGAGAATACTACATATCCAATCTCAAAACTGGGCGGAAAATCTTGAGTATTATAATATATCTCATACGCTGGAAAATCCGATGTATAAGTATTAAAAGCCATAATAAAGTATAGAATAACCATTGAAACAGCTATTATAACCGGATTATTTCGCTTACTGGCAATAAACCTCAGATTAATAACAATTAATATACCTAACAATATATATGTCAATTACTGTCACTCTTCCTCTTGATTATTTCACTTTTTAAAAACCTATACATCTCGCTTCTTCTCGCCGACAGAATATCATTTGTATACTCTTTGGCTTTTTCTATATTCTCTTCCCCCATCTTTTTCATCGTCTCTGGATTATTAATGCAGTCTATTATCTTTTCAGCGAAAGCCTTATCATCATCAGGCGTTATCAGACATTCCCCCGGCAACAGTTCCGGCACACCTGCTATTGGTGTTGAAATACACGGCATTCCCACTGCCATAGCTTCAATTATCGTCCTTGGAAGTCCCTCCATTTTAGTTGGAAGCACCATTAAATGATATTCTTTTAATACCTGTAATAATTCTGTTCTTCCGTTTATGCGTCCTATAAAACGAATATCGTTTTGCAGCATATTGTGTTCTATATATTCTTTATATTCAAGAACTTTATTTCCGTCACCTATAAAATCAACCTTAACATCATATCCCGCATCCCTGACTCTTTTGGCTGCATTTATCAAGCAGTAATGTCCCTTTATGTCTGTATTTATAGAATTTGCCACATGAACTATTCTTAGCGGCCCATTTCCCGAGTACGGCTCTACCAAACATTTTATATTTTCTTTATGCAGTTCTATTGAAGAATAATTTGTTGTATACTTTGCACCGGTTGGATACTTTTTCTGCAGAAAATCTTTTGTCACATAAGATGCCGCCGTTGCTTTCTTACACATCTTTTTGACCATGTAAATACTTAAAAGTCTATATAAATTCGGCATATCAGTAAAAGTAGCCGGATCATTCACAACTTCTACTGCAAATGGTTTTCCCCTCCGCTTTGCAAAAATATATGTCAAAAAACTTTCTATTTGTGCGATTCTTAGGATACAGCAGTCACAATCATCCAACAGATGTCTGTATATTCCTATTAATCTTGGAAAAACCTTTAGCATCTGCCCCATACCCTGATACCAAGGCAGCGGTACGATTTCTACCCCCGGTCCGTCAACTCTTTTGCAATTTGCTCCTGCCGTATCGACAAATTTTGTTTTACCGATGAATCTAACTGCATCAAAAACAGCCAGATATCTCTCCAAAAATTCATAACTGTATACGGACTCCGAATAATACCTTCCTTCCTTATCCCTGATTAAATGTGTGTTATCAACAACCAATACTTTCAAACTACACCCCTATTTCCTTATCCTCTTCTCCAGCCCAAGAGTTTCATATACCTTAATCCCCAGATTGTAAAACTTCTCCTGGCTTCTGAATTTCTCCGTACATTCCGGCATATTGTGATATTTCATCAGTTCATCTTCTGATATCTGCAATCTTTTTGCTACTTCTCTGAATAGCTTCTTGCTCTCCTCTTCCGTCAACGGCGGCTTTTCCAGAATTTCCAGTGCTTCATCCCTGCTCAGCTGTCCAGTAACCACCAGACTACTCAGCTGTGCCCTTCTGATATCATGCCCAAATCTAGTCGGCTGCCACCAACCTTCCAAAAATTTCGTAATCAGATCTTCGAAATGTTTCTGACCATATGGGACATAGCCGTACTCCTCTGACAGCGTTTTCATCATGGATTTCCTTGTGAATTCCACATAATTTAGAGGCTTCACAGTTTTAATTCCTTTTATATAAGGATTTATAAACTTATGCTTCAATCCGCTTGTATATATATATTCCTTGATTGGTACATTGCAATGCTTCTTTACCACATCCCTAATATAGGTACCATCTCCGGTAGGACCTGAACATCTTTCCCATGATGCAGGATCTGCAATAATCTCCGTGCAGATATTATATCCGTTCAGTATGTACTTCACACCTAGTTTTACAGAATACTTGTCAATCAAGGCAATGAAAGCATGATCCTGCGGTGCATCAAGCATTTCTAAGCCGGTACGGAACCATGCCAGCTGCATCTCCATCATTTCTTTTCTGTCCATATGTTTGATGTGAAGCTTTACACCCAGTTTCTTCGTCATCCTCTTTATATTCTCCTCCGCAACTGGAAGATTCCAGCCGGCATCAATATGGAAAACAAAAGGTCTAAGCCCCCATTCCTTTACTGCCAAATGAAGCATATAGGAAGAATCCAGCCCGCCGGACAGCCCTAGGATGCAATCGTACTTCTTTCCTTCACCCGATTTCTTTATTGCTTTTATAAGCTCATGCAGTTCTTTTTCATGACCTTTTCCATGATTCCACTCAGGTTCAATCCGCTCCTTGTATTCATTACAGCGCATACACACGCCATTTGCATCGAATGTAATATCTTCGTCCGAAGTATCCATAACACAGCAAGTGCAAATCTGGTATTTTCTGTTATTTTTCGGCTTGATTACCGGATAAGTCATTCTTATACACTCCTTATGTATCAATCAGCTTTTGTATATTCCCGCTTCTTTTAATTCTTTCTCACTGGGTGCTGTAATCAGGACAGCCTTTAATCTGCCATAGTATACAAACATACTTCCGCCGGATGCAGCATGTGCATGCCCTTCCTGCAATACCTTCTTCAGATCTTTGATGCCTCCAGCTCCGCCTATGGCTACCACAGGAACGCTTACGACATCGGCTACCTGTTTCACTAATGCAATATCATACCCTTTCATCATACCATCATTATCAATAAAGTTAATGATGATTTCACCTACGCCCAGCCTCTCTGCCTCTTTAGCAAGTTCTGTCGGGCTCCATTTTGACTCTTCCGTTCCATCAGTCACAAAACACTTGTAATCCCCCATACACTTTTTTGCATCGATAGAAGCTACAACTGATTGTGAACCATACCGTTCAGCAGCCTTAGTAATCAACCCAGGATTTTTCACTAGCGCAGTATTTATAACCACCTTTTCATAACCTATGGCAAGCAGTTCATGAATCTGATCCAATGTCCGAATTCCGCCGCCGCAGCTTAGAGGCATAAACGCCTCGCTGGCAATATCTTTTAAAAGTTCGTAATCCGGCTCCCTGTCATTCTTTGTTGCACCGATATCCAAAACAGATAACTCATCAATACCTTTTCTGTTAAATATCTTGACTGCATTAACCGGATCCCCAAGATAGGTACGCTTCCCAAACTGTACTGTCTTGATCAGATCCCTGTCATCGATTAGCAGCGTAGGAATAATCCTAGGTCTCGTAAACATTACATTCCTCCGCCTCGATTACCATATTCTCTGCAGATTTTTACAAAATTGCTGAATATCGCCAATCCAAAATCATGGCTTTTTTCAGGATGGAACTGCATCCCTATCACATTATCCTTCACTACAGCCGCAGCGAACTCATATCCGTAATCACAAGTCATTAGCACATCAGCCGATTCATCACATACCGCATGATAGGAATGAACAAAATAGTATCTTTGCTGTCCAGCAAGCCCCTGAAGAATCGGATGCTGCTTTTTAAAATCCACAGTATCCCATCCCATATGAGGAATCTTCAATGCATTATCATTAAACCGAAACCTCTTACACTCAAACGGTATTAAGGACAGTCCTGACAAACTTCCCTCTTCACTACACCTTCCAAGCAACTGCATACCGAGACATATCCCAAGTATAGGCACTCCATCCTGCGCCTCTGCCTTTATTATTTCAGTCAGCCCTGTCTCATCCAGTCTACTCATTCCTGCATCAAAAGCGCCTACCCCAGGAAGTATGATACCATCTGCCGTTTTTATTATGTTTTTATCACTTGTAATCTTAGATTTCTCACCTATGACCTTGAGCATATTTGAGATAGAGCCCAGATTGCCTAGACCATAATCAAGTATCGCTATCATTTATACCCTCAGATTCCTATTCTCTGCCCCGATCAATCTAGAAATAAAAACTCCAAATCGAATCACCCACATCTGATTCCGGTAATCTGACGGAGTCTTGTTTGGAAGCGCTATAATCTCATCAAACTTCTCAGCTGTAATTCCCAGCTTCTTAGCCACATACTCCTTATCCAGTTCCATCTGTTCCGGATCATACGGCGGCTTATCCAGTATCTCCAATGCTTCCTCTCGGGTCATAGTCCCTGTAAGTATCTGCGTGGAACATACATTCTTTCTAGTATCAAATCCAAATTTATGCGGCAGATAATAACCTTCAAAGAAACGGGTGAACACATTTTCATAATGTTTGTTCTCATATTTTGTCCAGCCGTACTTCTCATGGAGCAGTTCCATCGCTTTTTCCTTATCATATACAACATAATCCAATGGGAACACTCTCTTCATACCATAGAAATAGCGATACAGGATACGGTATTTCAGCATGCCGCAGAGCGGATATGTTTTCAGCGGAACTTTCCCGAATCTTTTGTGGATATCCTTTAGCATCACAGTATCGTTCATATATAGCCATTCCACCGGTGGTCGGATAAACTCCGTTGCACTATTGGATCCTGTGAGGACATATTTAATCTTATGTTTTACGGCATAATTATATAATGCCGCAAATATAGCATGATCCTGCGGCTGGTCACAAGAGGAGATCGATGCCTTGAAAAAAGACAGTTGCAGATCAGCCATCTCCTTCCAATTGACCACCTCAGTATACATATCAAGATTTAGTCCCTTGACAATCTTCTCTATATTCTCAACCGCTACATTAAGATTCCATCCGGTATCCACCACGAAAACAAGCGGCCGAAGATGCATTATCTCTACTGCGATGTATGCCAGATAAGAGCTGTCCGCTCCGCCAGAAAGCCCCAGGATACAGTCATAATCATGTCCCTTACCAGCTTCCCTGATTTTCTTCGATATTTCTTCCAGTTCATCAAAACGGTTTTCCTGCGGCTTCCAGTATGGTTTTATATTTTTATCGAAATTCCTGCAGTGGTCACAGACACCATTTTCATCGAATATAATCTTCGAGTCCGTAGTGTCCATTACACAACGGGAACAGCGCTGATAGGCTCGTTTCTGTATCTTCTTCAAGTAAGTGCCTCTTAGTTAATATACTCATCCATCTCATCCATCAGCATATTCTTATCAAAATGTTTTCTAAAATACTCTACGGCATTCTTCCCCATTTTTTTATTATCCTGATGCATGATGACCTTTATGCCTTCTGACAGCTTCTTGGCATTTCCAATCTCACAGCAGATTCCGCATCCAGCTTCTTCAATAATTCTTTTTGTCTCTCCGGAGGCTGATGCAATAACTGCTTTACCGCATGCCATATATGACTGGAGCTTTGCGGGTATGGTATTTCCCCAAAGTGAGGTTTTGTTAAAGCTGATAAATCCGGCGTCACATACACTAAGGATTCTAGGAATCTCTTCTGACGGAACGCGCGGTATCATAACAAACTTAGCCTCTACATTTCTTTTCTTAATTTGTTCCTCAAATTCAGGCTGATATCTACCATCACCTACAATTATGAACTTCACATTTTCGTCTTTTAATAATTCTGCTGTCTTTGGAAGTACATCCAGCCCCTGAGCCGTACCGATATTTCCGGTAAAAGCTATTTTATAACAGCCATCATTATTATCGATCCCCTTTATCGCTTGTGGCTTCATAGGCCGGTAGAAATCCTCTGCGTACTGCGGCCAGTAATGTACCTTCTTTCGGTCAACAGGGGTCTTTCGATTAGCTATCGCCTTTAAAAAGCTCGGGCTGATAGTAAATATCATATCTGTCTCCCGATAAATCTTATCTACCATTCGGTCTATCGGGCCAATTATAACCCTGTTATGAATTCCGGTTACGGTTTCCACATTTTCAGGCCAGAGATCCTGTACATAAAGAAAAGACGGTACATGATATTTCTTTCCATACCATACACCGATCAGTGCTTGCGTCATGGGACTCACTTCTACAGTAAATACCAGATCTGCGTGGATATTATGCCTTTTTACCCATATCCAGCCAGATGCAACAAAGGAAAGGTAGTTCGCCGTCATTCCCATAGCATTCAGCAGTTTATTGGAACTGTTTCCTCTGGGAATTAATGGGATACGGATAATCCGTACACCATTCCATTTTTCTTTTCTCTTATGCCAATAATCATATCCTTCAAAAAACTTTCCCATTGGATAATTCGGAATGCCTGTGAGTACAGTCACTTTATATCCACGTTTTACCCACTCCTGGGCCATATCGTTGACGCGGAAGGTTTCTGGGTAGAAATATTGGGAAATCAGGAGGATATGTTTTTTTTTCTTACTCATCTTTAATTATTATTGTAACTATTCATTTTCCTTTTTCTTACATGCTCTTTAAATATATCTATTGCATCTTCATTAAAAATCCTCAACATTTCATCAAATAAATCCAAAATCTGCTCATCATCTAAACAGAAAAAAGAACTCTCCCCTATCATCATTCCTGACATTCTTAAGTGCATCTCTACATTGGCTATTTTGTCATGCATTTTTATTAATCGTCGTTCTAATTCTTCCGAAAATGATTTTTCAACAAGAAGTTCCCCCAAAATAATTTCACATTCCTTCATTAAAGCCACACTTGCATCAGTTTTGGCCCTTTTTGAGTGCTCAATAACTGCAAATAACTGCTTATCTATCTCCGTATTCTCAAAAGTCCGATACAATTTCCAATAATGAAATATACAATCTCTAAAATTAGTGTAGCAGGTCTCTGGAAGCATTTCACCGATGATATTGGCAAACGATTCACATGAAATCAAAAAATCATATGTCTGCACAATTCCATCATGATATACATTTTCACAAATAACATCTTTCTCATATTCTGAAACTAGTCGTAATCTGCCCATCTTATCCCTAATGCTCCTTGCAATATTTTTCTACAAATCCGTTTGGGGCATGCGGTTTTTTACCCACCCAAGGATCAGACTTTTTTTCATCCATAAATAAATACCCACCCCTATTTTCCACAGATTTTAACCTTTTCTTAGGTAAATCTACACAAACGAGTGCCGAATACTTTTCTTCAAATTTTCGTGCCATTTTGTTCACCCCTTTGTTTTGAATTCAATTCTCGCATATGTTCAACAAGATATGGATAAATATAAACCCTTTTCTCAACAGTCTGATCTTCTTCTTTTTCCAGTTCTTCCAAATACCGACTTTTTATCTTTCCTATATCAACTCCTACTTCTTCTATTTCTAAATCTGCAATAAAAGCGTTTAAACGTTCCTCCCTTTTTCCCTTCATAGAATCAATATACAATTGCCAGTCGCTTTCTTGTCCAGAACTAAATAACTCATGAAGTTTGCCGTACTCTCTAAACATTTCCTGAAAACCACCAATTTTTGTTTTTTGCTCATAGCTTTCCCTACAAATGGTAGCCGCTATCTGATCACTCCAATAACCTTCTATTGCTTTTATTATAAATTCATATTCCTTCACCGAAAATTCCCCGCTTGTATAATACAATCCTTGCAGACATATCTGATTTTCCAATAATCTTTCTCTGATCGTATCGAATATATCTCTTTAATTGACACCACTTCCCCACATATTGAACATTTCATCATCTCACCGGATATATCAATAGTCAAGCCTATTTCTGCCGGTAGAATTCTTAATTTCATCTGTTCGTCTGAATATCGTACAATATTCTTTACAATTAGATGACGATTATCCCCTCTCATGCAAGCAAATTCGGAAATAACAGTAAGCTTTGGGTGATTTTTTTCAAGAAGACTTACACATCCATTAAAACCTAAATGATTCTCCTTAAACTGCTCTCTATTATATTCGGCCGAATCTACTTCTGAGATATTAAGGACGAGAGCATCACATCCTTCCAAATTATCTGATAAGCCATCAAAGTAACCTGTGTCCGATGTATATCCCCACACGAATTCTCTATTTTTCTGCTTGAAAAAAAGCTTTATCCCATAAGAAAAATCACAATGCTTAGTAGTAAAGACCCGCATTCCAATATCAAGTGCAGATGATATATCATGCGTTTTCCCATCACACATATCTCCTAAAGGATGAACATTTTCTATCTGCCCCTTCATCATTTCAGCGGTAGTCTCATCCAAATACCATTCAATATGATAAGCCGAATCCCGACTTTCAACCGTAAAAAAACTAGAGAAAAACTTATTTGTTCGTTTTCTTTGATTGACTAAGTCATACTGCAATGAAGCAATACTACGAACATCCTGATTATGATCCAAATGAGAATGCGTAACAATTACTATATCGACATCCGCTAAAAAAATATTATGTTTGTGCATAAGACTCAAGAAACCTATGCCAGGATCAACCACCACTCCCTTTCCATTCCACCGAAAGTACAATCCCCCGCCGAAGCTAAATTCATCAAACGCAACTGAGTGGAACAATGGTGTCGATGAAGAAAATCCTTTCATGCATATGAATTGATTCTCTATATTTCGCTTAAACTTAATATTCCTTTCAAGATCTTGGTAATAGTGTATTTGCGTTTCTTTTGACAGAAATGGTGGAATAATATCTAGATATCCTTTTTGACCAATATCGTTCATCTACAAGTCTTCCTTATTTTCATTTTTCTTTCCATATATTTTGCCACTTTCCCTCTCTTCCACGCAACATGCTTCGTATAAAGCACTTTATCTCAATTCTGCTATTATGCAACAAATATACTTTTTAAATACAATTACACAATTTTTTTCTCGGCTATATACATAGCATACCTATCTGCAAGTTTTTTTATTTCCTGTGTAATTATGCTATGTTTCATATTTTTCGATTTCAATCTTTCATGGACTACATCATACATGTACGAAACATCACCTTCGCTATCAAGTCTTCTCAGCTTGTATTCGTTATTAAAAAGTCCTACCTTCTTACTGTGGTCAATTTCTGGCAAACCTATGGGAATGGACACAACTTCAGCATCAAGATACCACGCTATACCCGCTTCATTCAAACAATAAGGACTGTTATAGTAGTCTTTAGAAAGTATCAGAATAATTACAGCACAATTATTAAATCTTTCTTTTAACCCACTTGATATTTTCACATTCACATCATTGCCTGGAAGGAACGAACAAAACACTTTCTCATTTTGAATACCCGTATTTACAAGGAAATCTTTTATCATTTCTGCAACTGGGACATCCGTTGTCCTATGTGAGATAAAAATCTGATTTCTTTTTGCATTATGCTCTTTATACCCTATTCTGTCTTCGCTTTGACTCTCAAACATCAATTGATCAGCTTTCATCTTTACAACCTTTGTCTGATAATGATCTGGAATCCCCGATGTGCCCTTAATATATCCTGTATCAGTAACCTTAAAATACTCTTTAATGCCATTAGGTATGAATCGTTCAAAATAATCATCTGGCTCAATAGGAATCGTAACATCTTCACTCATAATAGCGCTATTTGTCCCCACCAGCCCTTCAACAACATATGTTTGTCCAGAAGGCTTATGAAATATCAATTTTTCAGTTGGAAAACGTGATAATAGCTTTTTATGCATAATTAATTAGTCTCCGTCCGCTTTATACTTTCTTCCAAATCTACAGTCTGATAATCGAAATCATAACTCGACATTTTTTTTTCATAGGATAGATTTCCAAATGCTTTATTTGCCAGTCCTCCAATTTTTCCAGGAAATCTTGCCGCTATAAAAACAAACGGGTTGAATACCTTACTGACTATGATTCCATGTTTGTTTGTCTTCGCGATTATTTTTACAAGCTGACTTGTCCTACTGTACTCACTATTTTGAGGCCAGAATACCCCACCCTTGCCACGAAGCATTACCTGACAGAGAAATTCACAGAGATTTTCTATATATAGCATAGATCTTTCGTTTTGTACATCAGGAAAAACTGGCAACTTCTTAGCCATCTTTGCCAATGTAGGATAGTTTCCCTTACTCCCTTTACCATATATCATAGGCGGACGCAAAACTGTCGTAACAAAATTTTCATCCGCCAGTTTTCTTATCCCCTTATCAGCCTGCCACTTACTATCACCATAGAAATTTGAAGGATGCGGCTTTGTATCTTTTGTTATACACTTTTTCTTGCCATAAGGTGCAGAATCACCATATATTATGGCTGAACTCATAAAGACAAACTGTTTTACGCCATCTGCCTTTGCTTTCTTAGCGGTCTCTATTGCAAGGTCCGTATTTATGGCGTAGTACTTCTGCTTTATGGCTTCATCCACTTTTCCTACATCAGCATGAGCGAGACCTGCCACATGGAAGATTACATCATAGGATGAGAAGTCTGCCTCACGCCAGGTACCATCGATCATGTCAATGGTATCGACCTTAAACTCTTGTGAATAATGCGCTTTAACATATACCTCAAAGCTTGCGCCTATATATGAATTTGCTCCGGTTATCAGGATTCTTTTCATTCTTCAGCCTCTTCAGTAAACAATTCGGCAAGTTTTGCCGCTATTTCATCCATCGAATCCTCACTCGTGTCAAGTCCGCTTCTTGAACCCAAAAGCGGACTAATATCTCGGAGTGCATCATATGTCGTATTGTGCACAATAGGAATAAGCCTGTCTTTTGCCAACAGTGCTGATAACTCTTTCTCGGCAACTCCCTCCTCTTCAATTTTCGTCAAAAGAGCCGGTGTTACAAGAACAAGCCCAACACGAGATTTAGACAATCCTTTATCGATTTCACGTAACATATTAGTTCCTAACTGCAGGTCTTTTTCGCTGAACCAGACATTAATTCCCCTTGCCGTCAGCTTATCGTACAAATCCTTCGCCGCTTCCTTTCTGTCGTCCCAAGCATGGCATAAAAACATATCATATTTTTCCGGGGTCTTCGGTTGCTTTAGAATATTATTTCGCACAGGTTCAAGTGTCCGTAACTGCGCTGGCGTATAAAGAACTGTTGACCCCGATGGTGACCATCTGGCTCTTTTCTTCAAAGAAGTAGATGATGTAGATGAACTTGAAGAGCTATGTGCGTTTGATATACTTGAACTACTCTTTGAATAAGGATTATAGCCATAGGACTGATATGACATGAATGACGAATAATATCGTCCACGCCCTCCACAAACTGGACAAGCCTCCGCTGCTGCCTCGGATCTATGTCCTCTTATTGGTGCTGTACACTGTGCCATTTCAATCGCTCCTTTTTTATTTTATAGAGATTCTTTCGAACATACTCTCCATGTGTTTCCAACGAAAAAGTTTTTCAGTAAGAAACCGCTTTTCTAGCGCATCACAGTTCCTGTACTTTGACAAGATTCTTCTGCCGAAATTTAATTGCTTATTCTTTTAAACAAATACCCATATGCCCGCAAAACCTTACCTATATTTCTATCACATTTAGCAGCTTACACTTTTAATATCACAATTCTTGTATGTAAAAATCACTTGTATAAAAGTATATACTCTGTTAGTACTACTGCTAATCCCTATTTGTAAATCTCAACAGCATATCATTAGTTTAGTTGCTTCTGGTCTTATCGCCATATCTCTCATGTCACATGCATTTAGCATGGATTATTTGCCAAAGCAGTAGAATAATCTTTCATAGCTTTCCAAAGATACTGATCTAATTGCTTAATCGTTAGATTCTTAACATTTGCAATTTCATCTCTCATCATATATACAGCTTCTCTATACTTCCCATATCGTCTATTATCATGTTCAGGATTCCCTTCCCACGAATCAAAATCGTACTTGTAAAATCCCTTCACTTTGTTTGGATTCCAAAAGTCGGCTCTCGTTTTGTACAAAGCTGACATATAACTATCATAAATTGGGAAACTGTCTGTCTTTTTTTCAGGCGCTGCAAAACCACAATATTTCGTTGCAAAAGAATAACAATACTTTCCTCTTGTATCTTTGATTGAGCATGTAATGTCATTTATTATCTCTATATTTCCAGCATGAAGCTTTTCATTAAGCACACCAGCATTTTCAGACAGATACTTAGCAAGCTGTACAATATCATCCAAATATAGGTTGGTCCCATAAACCTGATTAACCAAACAAATCTTACAAAGTTCCTTTTCTTCCTTGTGTGAAATGCCATTTGTTTCGTCATCAAAAAGACTTTTAATGGCATTCTCTGACAAAAATAATTTTTCTTCTTTCTGCCAAGCATCGAGCATCTTATTGATTTCCGCTAAAGAAAAATCTATTTTATTTGCAGCTTCGACTTTATTAGCCCAACTCGGAGAAGTAATTATTTCATTATCTTTGAAAATCTCCATGATATAATCTTCCTCGATATAACTACTCATGCAACTCCACCTGATTTCCATCAGGATCAGTGATATAGCAGTATCTAATTCCCTGCCAATCGGTTCTTATGTCTGTGTGATTCAGTTTCAACTCAGCTAATGTGCTTTCCAGATTATCCACACGCAATGCAAAATGCCTACAGCCTAGAGGCTCGTCTGTACCCGTCAGTTTTACTGGATGACTATTATCGATAAATACTTCCAGCTGCATTCCATAGCCATCTAATAGGATGATTTTATCCTTTGCACGCTCCTTACGGAATGTCTCCGTAAAACCTAGCTTCTTATAGAAGTCCAGGCATTCCTCGGAAGAAACAAGAAGTGCTATATGATGAATGCCTGTAATCATAGTCCTTCCATCTGCCCTCTCTCGTATACAATGAACCTCCATTTACATTTGGCAGGCTTGCCATGTTCGCCAGCATAGCGACATTTTAAGTAGATTAAATGGCATGCCGCCATTCACAATCCGTCCCTACCTATGGAATACGCCAAGCCCATAGCCCCGCCATGCAATACCAAAAGGTACTGCCTAACCGCTGCCGCTATGTCCTCCGAGACTCACCCAGGGAGAGTTGCTCATCCTATGGGATTATCGGGTTCTTGTATACAAAATCGCTCTCATTATTTGGTACAACGGATAATTATACACCTTTTCTGAATAAATTAACAGATATTAATGATTCCTACTCCGCAGGAGTATTTAAGAATATTTAAGGCTCACTGCGTTAGGCCTTGCCACCAAAAAAGGCAAGCTTCACCACATACGATTATAATGGATAAGCCTGCCTTATTAAACCTTAACTCTCAACCATTTTGTAGCTAATCACAACCAATTACGCTATCAGCTAGAAATACTTCTTTTCAAATTCATCTATTTGAATCGAAACTGCATACCATCCGTCAAACGCATCCGATACATCATCACTACCTTCTGATAATCTTGCTTTTGTGGCTAATTCAGATATCTTTTTTCGATCCCTTATAGCATTGTGTATACATTCAGTATCATTGTTCTTGCATTTGTTCTCACTGTCTGAAAATAGTTTCTGATACTCCTCATTAAAGTACTTCAGCTTTATTTTATACGCATCCAAAACACCTCTTTTTAAATGTGCATATGCCTTCTGTGCAGCTTCTTCTTCGCTTTGTCCGTCCACATGATACCGCTTCAGATGATCAAACGCAGAATTAATTTCAAATAACAGTTCTATTGGAAGCGCGTTTCCTCTTGCTTCAATCTCGCTATACGCGACCTTAACCCTTTCATTATAAAAAATATATACATCCTTTTCAGTCATTATTGCTACCTATTCCTAATAATCCATCGATTTCTCTGTCAAGCACTTCTCTTGTAATGATGTTGTCTCTCAGCACATTCCCTCGCCCAATAGTCGGAAACTCTGAAATAAAGCGAATCTTTTCACCGCTTTTTTGTTCAATATGCTTTCTCATACACTGGGGGCTAAAAGATTTGATATCTTCTACAGAAACCCCTAATTTCGAAGTGGCATTTTTGTACACCGCCAGCAAAGTATCTAAAGGTGCATCTTTTTCCGATACATCATAATCCAAATACTCTCCCGGAAAAGGAAGCATATCCGCCTTCAATTCATCAGCAGTCAGATACTCCACATCACACAAATCACTTGTCTCTGACACCTTCAACACATAACCATTCTCCGGATCAAGAAAGGCACTTCTGATTTCTATCCGGTTACTCTCTAACTCTCCGAGTCTTTTGGATGAAACAGCAACCCCAAGCCAAACCGGATTTTCATCCGCCTGTCTGATCATAAGATATCTGTTTTCTAACTTATCTCTGCTCAAAAAAATCAGCGGTTCCTCATAGTACAAATAGATTTTCTCCGAAGTCAGAATTCCTATTCCTTTAACTTTCAATTCACGGTCATCCATTGCTTTCATTCCCCATCACATGAACTGTTACAAAAAATGTCTCTGGCTTTACTCCATCACACACCCACCATGTTATATGTGCCGGATTTGTTTTAGATGGTGTGTTCTTATACGAGCCTCTTTCTATATTTGTAGTACCCTTAGAAATGGACCGATACTTTCCAAATATATACGGCGATTTTCTATATGCTGACAAACAATCATCGATACTTCCAAAAACCGACAAGCCATAACTATTCACTTTATTCTTATACTTTTCAGGGTTGTTTATGTAGTAAGATACAAAATCGCTTTTCTCAGTTGTTATTCCTTTACAAAATCTATATAACTCTTTATCTCCCTTTTCGGCATCTGCCGGCGGGCAGCCCTGCGGGAAATAATCCGGATATTTCTGTTCCAATTCACATTTGTCCCCATGTAATTATTATTTAAATTAACCTCTTATGGAAATCCAGACATTCTTCAGAAGAAATTAAAATCGCTACATAATAAATGCCTGTAATCATAGTTTCCATCTGCCTTCTTATGTAATGAATTCACCTTACATTTAGCGAATTTTCCAGGCTTCCTTACAGATACTTCTCCAGTTCTGCCGGAGCCTTAGGAATCCCTTTAAGCTTCTTCCACCCCTTGCTCTTAGGATCCAGCACCACTTCGACCGTCATAAATATCAGCCTGAAGTACATGCCCACACTTCGGTTCTCACTGTACCAGACTTCCAGCTGGCCCTTGTATGGGGTAATCACATTTTTATAAAATTCATCCCGCTCTTCATGAGTCTTGAACTGCTGCAGGATTTCTTCCTCCGACCTGAATACTATCGGACCGATTCCGGACAAGCCCGGACGGCTCTTTGCCAGCGCAGCCCTGACATCCTCGCTGTATGAATCATACTGCTTCTTCACCTGGGGCCTGTAGCCTATCACACTCATGTCGCCCTTAAGTATGTTAAGCAGCTGAGGAAGCTCGTTGATTTTGGTCTTGCGGAGGAATTTTCCCATGGGAAGTATTCTGGGATCATTTTCTGCCGTGTAGAACCCGCCCGCCATATTCGGACTGTTCCGTAACATCGTGGCAAACTTAAGAAGATTGAATGGCTTGCCGCCCTTCCCGATCCTTTCCTGCCTGTAGAATATGTCATGCTCACCGGTTAGCTTCAGGCCTATCATGATAGGAATCATGAAAGGGGTTAACACTATTACTGCCAATAATGAAAATAATATGTCAAAAAATCTAGTCAATTCTGTTTCTCCTTTTTTGTAAGAATAATTTCAGCTCATACATATGATGGAAGTACCATCTTTTTTCCGAGGGTACCGCCATCTCCTAATAATCATCAATGCATTTCGCTTTTTTTATCTGTCAGTCTGTATACATTCTCTGAAGCGACCAAAGTCCCTCAGGCCCATAGCCACTCCATACAACACCGCAAGGCACTGCCCACTGGCTGCCGCTATATCCTTCGAGGCTCACCCATGGGAGAGTTGCTCATCCTATGGGATTATCGGGTTCCTGTATACAAAATCACATGTAATATTTAATACAACAGAGCATTGTACACCTTTTCTGACTAAATTAACAGATGTTAGTATTTCCAGCTCCGCTATAGTCATCATTCCACAGTATCATTTGTACAATGTTTCTGCTAGCGCTTCGTCATTTAATGGCTCAATCCCGCCTAAACAGATCCCTCGTATACACCTTTTCCTTAACATCATCTAATACCGATTCGTAACGGTTAGCAATTATGGCATTGCTCTTATTTTTGAACTTTTCCAAATCATTTACGACCACGGACCCAAAAAAGGTACTTCCATCTTCCAATGTCGGTTCATATACAATCACGGTAGCTCCCTTTGCCTTGATTCTCTTCATGACGCCCTGTATGCTGCTCTGCCTAAAGTTGTCGGAATTGGACTTCATAGTCAGTCTATAGACACCCACCACTATATTTCCAGTCTGTTCTTCCCTTCTGTGGGTGTACTCCTCTGAATTTCCGTAAAGTCCTGCAATATCAAGCACCCTGTCTGCTATGAAATCCTTTCTGGTCCTGTTACTCTCTACAATGGCAGATATCATGTTCTGCGGAACATTGTGGTAATTAGCCAGCAGCTGTTTTGTATCCTTGGGAAGACAGTATCCGCCATAACCGAAACTAGGGTTATTGTAGTAGTCGCCTATCCTGGGATCAAGGCTTATGCCTTTGATAATATCACTTGTATTAAGCCCCTTCATCTCCGCATAAGTATCCAACTCGTTAAAATATGATACCCTGAGTGCAAGGTAAGTGTTGGCAAAGAGCTTCACCGCTTCAGCTTCTGTAAGCCCCATTAAAAGAACATCAACATCAGGCTTTTCTGCCGCATCCTTAAGTAGCCCTGCAAATATCTCCGCCTTAGCCCTTGTGCTGTCGGTGGTTCCCACAATTATCCTGCTTGGATACAGATTGTCGTAGAGCGCCTTCGATTCACGGAGAAATTCCGGGCTGAATATGATATTCTTAGTATGAAACTTCTCCCGGACCGATTCGGTGTATCCCACAGGAACAGTGGATTTAATAACCATTAGCGCCGAATTATTAGCTGCCAAAACCGCCGAGATGACATTTTCCACGGCCGAGGTATCAAAGAAATTCTTCCTTGGATCGTAATTAGTCGGTGCCGCAATGACTACATAATCGGCATCAGCATAGGCAGACGAAGCATCAAGCGTTGCCGAAAGATTCAGCTTCCGTTCCTCATGCTCTGTAAGATACTTCTCTATGTACTCATCCTGTATAGGACTTTTCCATTTTTTCAGCAATTCGATTTTGTCCGCAACAACATCCACAGCCGTCACTTCATTGTGCTGCGAAAGCAATACTGCCAGACTTAACCCTACATATCCTGTTCCTGCTACTGCTATTTTCATAATCTTATCCTTTCTGTGTTCATTTCCTCATAATGACATTCAGTAATTGCAAGTGTCTTTGAAGAGAATTAATTATCAGATATACCTAATTTCCCCTATTATCGTTACAAGTCAGCTGATTTTTTTCATTTTCTCTTTGCAATAATACACTTCACCGCACCAGAAACAAACAACCACTGTTTATTTCAAAGGATTATATATACACCGTAAATGTTTTTTCATTTGCAATCAACTCAGCAAGGTCATCTATATAATATAGTCTATCCATAGGTCTCAAATCATATTCGCATGTACAGCTTACAGATATTCTATCTTCTCCACTTATACAAGATAACAAAGCCTTAACCTGTTCTTTGTCACACAATTCATATTTACGATTAAGTACCCAGCATAACTTTGCCGTTGATATAAAACATACCTTTATATCCCCGTCATTTCTCTTTGTATTGAGTCTACCCAAAAGGGTTGCAGCTCCTTTGTCATCTGATAAAATGTAGAAACTCATTTGACCATAAGGAACATTCATCAGCAAATGCGTACATAAAGCGATAATAGTCTCGCCAAGATCATCCCCACTTTTTTTTCGATCTTTTATGCCTAAAAAAAAATTCCTTCCGATATTATGATTGGTCGAAGCAACTCCCACCATTATTTCTTTATACATTTCAGGCTTATCCTTTATCCAATCTCTTATATCCGAATGCGCCGGAACTACATCCTTTACCGCTTTTGAGATTAAACCATTTACAATTTCATAACTCCTGTAACACATACCGAGAAGATCTGGCAGCCACTCTTCTGCAAGAACTACCACTTTTATACCGGCATCATGCATCCCTTTGATAAAATCTATATCTTTTTTTGAAAGAAAGCCATTATCCAAAGCCAACTCCGAGACCACCATATTTATCAGAATCACAAGTGCATCATTGGCAATAATAAACTCAAATATATGCTGCGGTGACGATAATTTAACATGATGCCTCAATGAACATGTATCGTAAAACAAAAAGGAATCCGACTTCAGAAGAATCTCTATGACTAATTTTTCATCGCAGATGACATACCCATTCAGCTTGTCAAAATTTTTCGGCGGAAAAATATATTTGTTCAAAACACTAAGCCTCCTGCGCTAAACCAGTTCCTTATGAATTCTACTAAGATTTGCCTTTATCTTATTCAATGATTTTTCCTTGAGTCTCCCGCTGTTAACCTCAATTTCTCCAAAATGATCCACCATTACCATAAGCTTGTCAAACTGATCATTCCTTGTTTCCTTTAAGATTTTATCATCCAACCATTTCTTATCAAATATCAAATATATTTCACTTTTTTCCGTATTGATCAGGCTCTTTACTCTTCCTGAATCACTATCAAAAAGCCCAAGTTCATAACATCTTATAACTGTAGCCATATAAGGAGATTCATAATAATTCATCAGCTTACATATTATTTCAATATCATTCTCTGAATTACGGCGGAACAGTTCAAACATCTTGCAAAACGAAATCTCAGGCATCAAAAGAGTCCCTGCGAACAAGTTTGCTTTTTTTTCATTTTCATCATCAAAATAGTGTTCCTCTATAAATAACTCCACTGTATTTACAAATGAATCCGGGTGAAAAAAAATATGGTAGAATTCATGGCACAATGCAAAATTCACAGTAACTTTCGGCAAGGATGAATTTATGAAAACATACCCCCAAAAGTCGCCTTTATAAGCCATCGCACCTATTTCCTTATCTTTCAAGGGGAGCTCTATCATCACAAAGTTTCTTTTTTCAAATTCTTCCCTTGCAATCTGATCAATTCGAAGAATGTTTTCATCCTTGGAGATCCCCAATTTATTATAAAAATCACGTATCTCTTCCGTGATTTCTTCCTTATGGCTTTTATTGTAATCTACAATATTTTTAAATCTGTCAAAATTCATCTATTCCACTACCCGCCCTAAGATACCAGGAAGAGCTATTAAGCACCTCATCCATATTTTCAATGAATTCCACAAGCCTATAAGCAGTCTCAGCCTGATTCTTATTAGGCTCACCGGCGTAAAACGCCAAACGCCCCTCATTATTCTTGGAGCGAAATTCCGGAAAGCTCTCCAAAAAATACTCCATCTTTTTTCCTAGGGCTTTTGACAAAGACTCCATCTCTGATTCAGTGATCTTTTTTTTCCCATTCAGAATCTTAGAAACTTTATCCTCAGACATCCCACTTCTTATACTAAGGAAATTCTGCCGAATCCCATAAAATTCCAAATAGCTATTCAGATTTTTAACAAATACACTCATAATTCTCTCCCTGATTATCTCCCCATTGTTGTTGTCATTATATCACACAAGCTTTATAAAGTGGCAGAAAAATATTAAATATCGATAATTCTGTGATGAGCCTTGTCTGTTCGATATCATTCAAGTCCCTTTTCTATGGTAATAATCTCATATTTAGCAATTTCTAGTAGTAGCAACATTTCAATCTGTTTTTCCGGTCTCCTTGTGGTGGAATTCAGGCAGGGCCGGCAACCACAAAGTTCAGATACTTAAGGATAGCTATATTACTGGTTAATTGTAGCAAATTCCAGCGGAAAAATGAACGGCATAAATATGGGCCGTACCACAAAAGAGACAGGCTTTTTGCGGCCTGTCTCTTATAAAGTAACTTTGCTTGTAGCCATTCAGAACCTACCGGTTCCGGACAGCTGCATTTATTCAATTCCCTGACCCGCTTGGGGCTTACTGTACATTGACAGTGTCATACAGGCTCTTTAATCCGTAGAAACGATCCTGCTTGGCAAGGAGCTCCGCAAGCTTGGGATCGTCGCCCTTAAGGGTCATCGTATAGTCCTCGTTATTGTAAACGAAGCTTACAGAAAGGGTGACATCAGGACGAGCCGCAAGTCCTTCAAGTACCGCACGTCTTACGCTCACCCAACGCTTGGTACTGATGCTCACAGCTGCACCCGCCTCAGCTCCCTTGATGCCGCTTTCGATCGTATCATTGAATACAGGATAACCGGAAAGTACGATGAATCCCTCATCGTTAAGCACATCAGCATGTTCAGGGTCTATTATGCCGCAGCGGCTGCAGCGCCATGTTGCCAGGCCGTCTTCCTCGGCAGTAGGTGCCTTGCATACATAGTAGCTATACTGGTGGCCATTCTCGCACTTGTGATGGTGATGCTCATGCGTACGAGAACTGCTTGACGATTTTTCAACATCCTCATACAGGATTGCATATGTAGAGAACCTGTCGCTGTCTACAAGAATCGGAGTATCTGTTGTCTTCGCAATGATTTCTGCCACGCCATCATGGATGCGTACCACATAGAATATCCTGGTCACACCATTTCCGCCCTGCAGTTCCTTCGGCACATCAATTGAAACCTGTACCTTTTTTCCGTTCAGATCCGTCATCTTTACCGAATCTGAATCCTTCCCGACCTGCTTGAAAAATGACATGTCAAAGAACATTCCGACCTTTGCATTAGACGATATTTCTTTAATCTTATCGTCTACAAGATTCTTATCATCTTCCGACGGATCGGTATTACTTACATCCAGGTAGAAGACCACTGCTGCGCCGTCTTTCAGTTTTTCCTTTTCTTCAGCTGTGAGCAGGCTATCTAATACATCATCCGGGATTTTCAGACTGCATTCCGGAGTTCCATCCTCTGTCTGCGTTTCTACATCAACAATGTCGGCATAATTATTGTCGTTGTTGTCATTTTTGTCATCGTTGTTGTTTTTGTCGTCATTGTTTTTATCGTCGTCGTTGTTTTTATCGTCATCGTTGTTTTTGTCATCATCATCGTCGTCGTATGAATTGGAGAATACAACGGGGCCGCCTATAGCTGTATACTGGTATTCATCATATCCTGTTATAGTAGGAGGGTCTGTTGAATAGTCATATATCGGAGTCTGTCCTGTCTGGGTGGTCGGTTCAAGGGATACATCTGAAACAGTATCCGTTCCAAGTGTGATGTTTCCATATATGTCTCCGCCAACAGTCAGCTTGCCCTCTTCTGAAACAACTATCGTATCAGATCCCTGTTCAATAACCAGGTCCGTTTCAATTGTGTTTGTCCCCTCAAAAACAATGGTCCAGCCGGAACAATCAACATCCATACGTCCGGTGCGCAGCTCCGTGAATATCACCATCTTTTTTATCGAATCGACTTCAACGCCTTCCGCTGTGGCAGTTGCGGATATACGAATCAGCCCAGTACCGCTTTGATCAAATGGATCCGACGCATTATCCACTATCGTCACCTGCGCCCACTCCGAAGCACCTTCATCCGGTGCAGGTATCACATTTGCAGCCCTGGCACCAGAACCCAGTCCTGCAAATGTTGATGCTGCCACAGCAAATGCAGTCACAACTGTGGCAATCCGTTTTAACCATCTGTTTTTCATAATTCTTCACTTTCTCCTTTCACTCACCTCTTGTACCCTTAGGTGCTGCACAGAATTTTAACCAAAACATCCCGCTTGCTGTCCAATTGCACCGGAACAGTCATGGTATGGCATTAGCCACAAGGGTTACTATGTACAGTTTCACAGGATACATTTTAGAGAAAATTAAGAAAAAAAACAGTTCACACATGTGCACAACGCCTTTATTTGCTTGAAAATACACATCATGTTGACATAACGCCATGACAGTGGCTATATTTCATCCACACGCCTCAGCAAACTGTATAAATGTGCCTATGCGATTCTGCGAAATTTGCACAAGCTATATAATCCTATATAATTTCACCCTTCTGCATCTCGTAAAACTTACGCAGCAGGCCGACCCGGGATTCGGTTCCTGTTTTTTCATATATCGAGGCGATATATTTCTGCAGGAGCCTGCGGGATATTGACAGCTCTGCTGCCATAGCCGCACCGATATCCTCAGTAGTCACGCATCGGGTAAAGACATCTTTTTCACGGTCAGTCAGTCCGTATGCTTCAGCGAACCGCTCTATCCACTCCTTCTCGGTCAGATCCGGCACATTTTTCCTGCCCGCCTCATCCGATGCGGCCGTCGGCACCTGTTTCTGCCGGAAGGCAAAGATCATTATTATAATTATCAGCATCCACAGAACCGATGTCGATACGGCCAATGGAACTATATCCGAAAGCAGCACGGACAGCACGCTGACAATCACGGTAACCAGTCCCTCCAGCACACGACCAAAGCCGGCCCAAAGGCCGGCATATTTACCGCTTTTCTGTGCAAATCCGATAAAGACAAGATGGTAATGCGCGCTTATTACACCCAGCCCAAGATAAAACAGGGATATGTATCCCACAACGGCAATATCCGAAGGCTTCTGAAATATCCATAACAGCTGATTGACCGCAATAACCGGCAGAATGATAAATACCAGTTCCAGCGCGTTTCTGCGGGACAGGAACTGCGAAACCAGTCCCGTCAGCAGGTATCCCGCAGCCACAAGCAGCCTCGGCCAGGAATACACTATGGAAGAAACTCCGCCGTTATTCCACGCTATGTCAGTTACCATGCCATCCACTAGGCCCACAAACATGAGCATGCAGAAAACCAGGGCACATGTCCTTGCAATTTCTTTTTTCCGATTGCCAGCATCCGTGAGGATTTTCCCTGCCGCCATATTACCGCCCGGTAATCCTGTCTGAGCCAGCATGCCTTCATCGGTTCCGTCACTATCCACTCTGTCTGTAACTGCCAAACCATCATTTGCCGTATTTTTCGATGTCGGATTAACAACAGTACCACGCAGCACGGCCACAGCATAGTCCCCGAGAAATACCATTCCTGTAAAAAGGATTATCAGCATGACAGGGAATCCGGCCCATGCCGTGATTCCCCGTGCTGCAAACTGCAGGAGATATGCCCACATGCAGCATATGGTGATAATTAGGCTGCGGTATTTTTCCCCCTTCGTATGCACGGCCAGGCGGTACAGTACCTCACCGCCCATTATTCCTGCCGCGAACAGTTCCACAATTGAGCCCAGCATAAACAGGATCTGCGACAGACTGAAAGCCAGTGCCACAGACCCGGCTATATAAAGCACAAGCATTAAAACACATAAAAAATGCCGGTTTATCTTTTCCGAAAAAAATCCATAGAAAAGATACCCTGCAGCCATTGCCAATTCGCCAGCACAGTATATAACATTCAGCCATTCATTGGACACTTCCCCGCTCAGCCCGACGCTGGAATAGCTCTTGGACGCCAGGCACACAAACAGGGCAAGAACGGCATATATAAGAAACTTAACCTTATCTCGTCTCATATATCTTTTATCTACCAAAACAAACACCAGAACACAGCATGATTATCAGGTATTGGATTAATACTCTGTAAAGTATCTACAACCTTCTGATTAACATAAGGTTGCATATACGCTGTTATATGATCACGCATCTCACTCTTATCAGCATCCGAGAGATGTAACATAGTCATTACAAGTTCAAAGAACGCTCTCTCATCATCATTTAATTCCTGAATCTTGTACATCTGACGTTTATTCAAAACATCCGCTGTAGAAGAGGAAAAAACGCGACTCTCTGATTTTTTGTAACGCCAAAGTTTATTATCATCACCACACCAATGTTTCAGATACGCCTGAAAAACATAGTGTTGTTTATTTTTTATATTTGACATAAGCTATCACTATCTGCATCATCACTTTGCGACATTACAAATTTGGGTGTATATCTATTTCCATATCCACTATTAGATTATCCTTTGGTATTGGATATGGAACCAACAATTGTCCGCCCTATGTCCTCCGCAACACGTGAATAATATTCCTTGAACCCACGTTTGCCAACATTTTCGGTATAGCACTCAATCCCATTAGTCTTTGCTGAAACCTGCTTAGCAAAATTCTCATCCTTATTCAAGTTTGGCTCAAACCAGTGGATTTTTCCGCAGCCAAATTTATCCGAATAGTGCTTTTTACAATTTATCAGCCACCACAAATCCATCTCCGACGGATCCAGCCCCAGCCCTACTATATATACATTACCAATCATGAAATAGTCAATCCACGACAAAGGACTGTATTCTCTTGAGTTCCGTAACCCCTTGTATCTTCTGATCAAGGTAGGGATATAATTCCTTATACATGCAATCATCTCACCATAATAATAGTGTCCAAGCACCACTGATGAAGGTCTGCCTATCTCTCCGTGTATATGCCACACGTTTACTGGGTTACCGCTTACCGCAGGCGACATATATCTGTATATTCCTAAGCGGTCCTCCATCTGTTTGCCCTTAATCGTAGTTTTTCTGTACTTACAGCTTTTCTTAAGCTCACAGTTAAAATCAGGGTTGATGCTTCGCTCAATCTCGTAAGTATAATTCGTAGTTAAAACGGCATTGAAAGGGTACGCCAAAAGATTCTTTATAATCGCAGTCTGCTTCGGAGAATTGGTCTTCTCCTTGATCAGTTCCTCTGCCAGAAGCTCTACGCCTTCATCCACATTATCCTCAGTCATTAAAATTGCCTGCAAAGGTAATGAAAGGTTCTCTATGTTTTCCTTCTTTTTACCATCAAAGGAATTACATGAAATTTCTCCAAGCAGATCACCCCATTTCCCACTGCCAAAAGCACGGTTGATACCGTTGCCTATAAGAATGACGTTCGGGAGGGATGAATATTTTATTTTTTGAAGAGAGCTGTTAGAATTCATAAGATTTTTTGGTTTTTGTTTTCGTATCTACATACAGGCCATCGTCTATAACTACATTACGGTAATTTTTATATGTGATCATTGTACATCAATCGGGCACAAAAATACACCTTAGGATATTTATCGCAAACCGCCCGACAATATATCGCTACAGCGATACAGTATGAAAATCGATATTATGAAGTTGGGAATTCGTAATGGAAATCCGCGCTAACAGTGAAACATATCTTAATAAGGCTCAGAATAGCTGCAGACTTTGCCATTACATCATTGAACCTCGAACTGGACGTTTTTGGAAATGCTTTTGCTGTGTCAAGTGTATCCAAGCAGTTTGGCAGTGGAACCCTCATGTTTGTTATTCAGTTATTTCAGCAATCCGCAAGATACAATTCGTCTTTTTCATGTGCCCCTTTGATTCTCTTATACTCCTTGATTGTTTCAACTAGAGGATCCGGATTCAGTCCATAATAATCGTTATAAAATTGCGTACTGTTATCGTATTTCTTCCTGCCGCACCTGATATGCTGCTTTGCAAATTCCTTTGGCGTAACGTTTGATTTTGAAATCAACTTATCATTTTCAAGCAGAATCCTCATTATTCCAAGCTCATTCGGGCCCTCACACATTATGAGTCGCTTCATTTCATTAAATCCTTTTTAAGCCCCATAAGAGCATCGTAGTCAACCGCAGTCTGAAAAGCATTGTTATAGTACTGTTTACTCTTGAGAAGCTCCGGTCTGATCTGATAATCCTCGTACATGTTGGAGAGGGTAACCTGTTCCCCGGATTTGCAGATCCAAATATTATCCTGCCTTCCCATCTGATCAAGCACTTCACAATAATGTGTTGTAAAAATCAGTGTGGCATTATGCTTATTGACACTCTTATCCTTGTAAAGACTGATCATGTTCTCAACAAGTGTCTTGTGGAAATGATTCTCAACCTCATCTATAAGAAGATCAAAGCCTTCCTTCAAAGATGCAACTCTGTATTACGATCTCTGCAGTTCTTCCCGTCGCCTTCTATACTCGATTATCGGCTTATCTGCCATTAGGAGTCGTTCATCTATACGA